>NZ_CAUVFT010000011.1:0-65043 GCF_963551295.1 uncultured Veillonella sp. | reverse complement strand
TGCTGCGCCATGACCCAGACAAGGAGAACTAAGAGCGAGGAAGCTCGTGCCCTGTTTCTGTTTCTGTTTCTGTTTCTGTTTCTAACAAGTGTACCACTTAATCATGATGTGGTTTCAATGCTTTTTCGTAGTTTTCAGAAACTTTGTCCCAGTTAATAACTCGGAAGAATTCCTTGATATAGTCTGGGCGACGGTTTTGGTAGTGCAAGTAGTATGCATGTTCCCAAACGTCTAAACATAGAATTGCTTTTTTACCTTCCAATAGAGGATTATCTTGGTTTGCAGAGGATGTCACTTCTAGCTTGCCATCTTTGTTAACTACAAGCCAAGCCCAACCAGAGCCAAAGCGTGTAGCTGCCGCAGTAGAGAAGCTTTCAACAAAAGCATCGTAGCCACCAAGTTCAGCGTCAATAGCCTCTTTCAAAGGACCTTGCAATTTAGAAGTATCTGGTTTTGTCATGATGTCCCAGAACATGGTGTGGTTCTTGTGACCGCCACCATTGTTGATAACGGCTTGACGGATATCTTCAGGCACATTAGCAATATCGCCGAGGATGCAGTCTACACAACCATAAGCAAGATCAGGGTATTTCGCGATAGCAGCATTCAAATTATTAACATAGGCTTGATGATGCTTGTCATGATGCAATTTCATTGTTTCTGCATCGATAACAGGCTCAAGGTAATCATAAGCATACGGTAATGGTGCGAGTTCGAAAGGTTTCATAGTAGTCCTCCTTAAATTTAGGGCGTAGAACAATGCTAACTATTTCGTATCATAGTTCTTGTGAAAGCAATTCGATGCACCTGCATCGGTAATATAGAATCAATCTACTAGCATAGCATATATACTTCAAGAAGAGACTGATTATCCCAACGTAACCAGCAGTTAGGATATAATATTTAGCTAACAAATTGATATGAATTATCATTCTTTATCTAATTGTACATGTTATATAGAAAAACGTCAATATAAAAGACTAACATAAAAGGCCATAGGAACTCCTACAGCCTTTAATTAGTTAATTGTTATGTGACTTTTGATTAGCAATAACACATAGTTTTATATAAATTTAATCTACAAGTTAGTCAATGATGCACTGACACATTTTCATCGTTGTTAATGCCGCTTGATGGGACTCCTCTGTTACGCCAGCACAGCAACTCGAATCAATGTGAATAGGAATCTCTGGCAAGCCCGCTTTCAACAGGATTGCATTGGAAACAACACAAATATCTGTGCATAAGCCGATGAGCGTGATAGACTCAATAGGATTTACCCTATCCATTCCCTCTAAGCGACTTACTAGCTCGAAAGAGGCAAAGTTCGGCTTATCTACAAAGGATACGGGGCTCATGATTGAACGACCTTCTGCAGCCTCGATCAATCCCTTCACAATATGCCAGCCCTCGGTATTTTTCACGCAGTGTGGCACTGGTAAAAGCTTCCCTTCTTGACGCTCCAAGTAATCCCTATCATGTGTATCGCGAGTAAAGATAATAGGACCATCAAAGCTTTCAATTTTCTTACGCACATTATCTACGATTAACTGTGCTTGCGATGAGCCAAGTGCACCATCGACAAAATCATTTTGCATATCGATTACTACCAGAACCTTTTGCATAGTTCCTCCTGTATATAGCTACAAAATAAAATATTTATTTCCAATCAATATTAGTTATACTCTTTATTCTTCTACTATAGCATGTTGTACTCGATTTGGCTCATTATGGGCTAATCGCCCTGCCGCTGCTGCCGCTACGGCACCTACCAAATCATCGAGGAAGGTATTACAATGCCCGCCCTCTTCACTATCTAGTTTTTTGATGATACCTGGCTTCACCTTGTCTAAATATCCATAATTTGTAAAACCAATGGATCCATACAAATTAACGATGGAAAAAGCTAAAATTTCATCAATACCATATAGGCTTTCATCATTGGCCACTATGCGTTGTAATGGTTGAGATAATTTATTTTGCTCTGTCAACTTATCAAGCTCTATGCCCGTAATAATTGCATTATGTACCTCCCGTTTAGATAGTACAGACGCCACGCTATCTCTACACTCTTCAAGTTTTAAATTCGGCATATATGGCTTTTGTACGTAAAAAACAAGTTCTGCAATATCCTCTAATGTGACACCCCGTTCAGCGAGAAGTTCATAAGTATATTTCTCTAAATCTTTCGTAGTTTCCATAAGCCCTCCTTTATCGTTTCTTAGGATTAGTATCAGATAACATGACAATACTAACGGGAATCGTTACAACGAGCGCTTCATCAGTATCAACATGCTTAGTATTCCAAGCCGCCTCTTTAGCAGCCTCCTCAAAAATTGGGTACGCTTCACGATCTAGCTTCCAATTATTAGGACCCGCTTCAACAGCTACAATATTGCCCTTATCGTCCGTCTTAATCTCTATAGGAACGATTAATGTTCCGTCTGCACTCGTTTCAAAAGCCTCTGGTGGAATGATCACGTTATAAGAAATCTGTTGTTGCAATTCATAATTACGCTTGTCCGCAGGCTTTACATCTGCAGCTAGAGAACTAATAGGACTCATCATAGATACTAATAAGGCCAATAAAACAACACGGTTAACCATAGTTTCCTCTCATCTAAATACTCTCTTACTATATGCATTATAAGTTGATTATACCACGAAAAAATCCCTACGGTTATCAACCAGTAGGGATTTAAAATTAAATTCGGACTTCAATATTAAGTTTGGAATTTAAATTTATAAATTGTAGTTGCTAAGTAAAGGATGTAGTCTTAATTACAATAACTGCTTAGCATCTTGTACATGTAATACTAAAACACGGCTGATAAATGGGTATTCTGCATACATTTTATCAAAGATTTCACCTTCTGTTAGGAAAGACGTACTACATTCCAAACGGAAACCCGTACCTTGATAGCCATTAAAGCCTTCTACTTCACGAGAACCAAGTGTAACAATAGCACGATTATTTACTTTGAGATTATTTTCTGTACTAGTTAAACCTGCAGCTGGAACCCAAAGATCATCACCATCAACTTTTAAATAGGAATTCCAGGTATTTGTTACATGTGCTTCATTATTAGCCCAAGTAGTGATAGATACAACACCTTCATGTTTTAATACTTCTAATAGTTTTTCCGGTAACATCTGGATATCCTCCTAACTATATATATTATTTAATATAGTCATCATAGCACACATCACATATAATTAATAGTAATTTTCATTACAGATAATATATAAAACAATAGAAAAATCCCCTACCCTTAAGGACAGAGGATTTATATGTTTATGGTTAAACTATATGTAATTAGATTTTCTTAACCATTTCAGACTTCAATGCCATCGCACCGAAGCCGTCAATTTTGCAATCAATATCATGACCATCGCTTGCACCAGAGATGAGACGAATATTTTTTACGCGCGTACCTTGTTTCAAGATGCCAGCGCCTTTTACTTTGAGGTCTTTTACAACAACAACTGTATCGCCATCAGCGAGCTCGTTGCCGTTAGCATCGCGAATGATTCCCGCTTCAGCTGCAGCTTGTGCGTCAGCCGCTGTCCATTCGTTGCCACACATAGGGCAGATAAACATATGACCGTCTTCGTATGTGTACTCGTCGCCACACTTAGGGCAGTTAGGTAAATTTGCCATTTGGATCTCCTTTTTTCACTACATAATGAAAGTATTATACTATATGAAAACGTTACTTAACTACCTAAGCAATAAGTCAAAAGCTAATTAATATTACTTACATGAGTTATAATCTATAAATCTATAAATTTTAAATATTACAGATTATACTAATTCTAATTCTTGCTTTAATGCTCTCTGTAAAATTTGTGAAAAATTAAGTTGCTTCTCTTCAGCTTTATGATTTAACCAGCTTGGTATTGTAAGGGTCTTTTTTACAGCTTTATTATCGGTTCTTTTTAAATATTCCTCTTCATCCCATTTTACTAAATCTATGAATTCACCTTTATTACATTTAATATCGATTGGATTACTTGCTTCTGGAAATTCCTCGCCATCTTCACTCAATGAATACAAGTAAATACCTAGTGCATCTTCAGCCATCTCTACGGCTTCACATAAAGTATCGCCTTCAGTTACACAGCCTAATAAATCTGGAAAACTTACCGTATATCCATTTTTACCATCTGTACTAAAGATAGCTGGGTACATTTCCTTTCTCATTTAATATTCCTCCTATATAGCTAGACACATGATGACTAATCTAACTCCACCTAACTATCTTGAAGGGGCTATTTAAGCCCCGCTTGTTTCAAGATTGTTTGTAATGTTTTAGGCTTTAAATCTTCCTTATGTAGCGGAATCGTTACACGACCAGCTTTTATTGGATGCTTTAGTATATGATGCGAACCTTTAATTCTATCAATATACCAACCATCTTTTTTTAAATCCTTCATCAACTCTTTAGGTGTAGTCAAATTTTAATCACCACCATTCATTTACTTAAAATAAAATAACTTCTCCTAATTGACATTTACATTATAATACGTATTTATACGTATGTCAATTATTTATAATCTTGATTCAAAAGATTTTCATACAACTCTAACTTATCTTCTAAATTATTCTTATAGCCTTCCAATCGTTTGATTTCGGCATCAATAAATCGATAGTGTTCTTGCAACAATGTCATTCTTTCATGGACCGTATGAGATCCGGCATACCTTAAATCCGCATATCGCTTGATATTCGCAAGAGGCATTCCCATGTCTTTCAAGCGTTTAATAAACTGCACAAAGCCCACATCCTCAGCATGGTAATTACGAATGCCGTTCTGTCGCTCGATATGAAGGAACCCTTGATCCTCATAATATCGCAATGTAGAAATGGGCAGTCCCACCAATTTTGAAAATTCACCGATTTTCATACTTTCACCACCTTGACCTCAAGTATACTCGAGCATATATCATACGTCTAGACGGAGGTAATAATTATGAAAGAAACACGTTTTAACATCGGTATGAACACATTGAAACAAATTGACGGGCTGCACGGCGAGGAGGTGTATAATACAATTCAAGAGATTTCACCGGCCATAGCCGATTTATTGGTCGAGCTGTTCGGCGACATCTACACGCGCCCCAACCTGAATTTCAAGGAACGAGAACTGATTACGCTCGCATCCCTTTTAACACTGGGCGGTTGCGAGGCTCAGCTGAAAGTACATACCAACGCGGCACTCAACGTCGGTATCGCGCCAGAGCAAATCGTAGAGGTTTGCACACATTGCATCCCCTATGCGGGATTTCCACGCGTACTAAATGCACTGTTTACGGTGAAAGCGGTCTTTGAAGAACGAAACATACTGTAATTAAAGAACGACAGCAACAAAAATAGAGGATCCCGACGGACCCTCTCAACAGCATTATTATATTATGTACATTACACGACGCATCCAGATTGACGATATACGCCAATCTCATTATAATGTAATAAAGAGATAGTCGACGAGTGATTCCGTCAGGCTCATCCCAAAACATTATAAAGCATGCAGAAATGGCCTTTCGTTTTCAGCTACCAGTTGGTAACGAAGGGCTATTTGTCGTTATTACGACAAATCAGGACTATCAATGCTCCAAAGGAAATAACGACAGTTAAGATCCCGAGGACAATCATAATGACTTCATAAGCATTCATAGGCTTTCACCCCCTTCAAAGAAAAAGGGTGTCCCAACCTCGTTCGACTATCTTACGCTCATTATAAACCGAACTTATGTTCTATGCAATAATAAATCTATTAATAAATATTAGTCTATTTATAACTAACAAAGGGAGACTCTTGATAGAGTCTCCCTTTTATTCATGTACAAGTTGTACGAAATTAATCCATATTTTTCAATCAATAATTTCTGCTATATACTAATAACGAAAGAGCCATTAACGTGAGTTAGGTAAAAAATAAACCTAACGTTTGAAACTAAGTACTGCAATACTTAGACACGTTAGATTTATCAAATTCAACATTCTTTGATGAGCCTAACGCCTAGAACACGTTAACTGGCTCTTTTGTACTTATAGTATAGTCTGAATTCTAGAGACTGTCAATTTACTATGCAAGTCGTCTCCGTAATATAGCATATAAAATCATACTAATAATAACGCTCATAACGGCTTGAATGACATTCGTTAAAATACTAGCAATGGCTACGCCTGGGTCAAATACAAAGTATTCGGCAATAAAATAGCCTGCTACGATGATAATACCACCTAGGATAGTTGCTACCAAGGCAGAAGTAGTTGTCTTATGGTTATAGACAGTACCGACAAGATAGCCTTCAATGCCTTTCACCACAAAGGTGATAGGTACAAAGACTGCGTAGCCGAGGAATAAATCAGCTAACGCTGGGCCGATAGCACCAATATAGGCGCCATATTTTCGACCTAATAATAGAGCTGACGTCATAATAACGACATCTCCTACATTGAAATAGCCGCGAATGCCAGGTACTGGGATTTTCGTGTACATGGTAAACAGTGTTGTGAGGGCAATCAATACGGCTGTGAGTACTAACGCGGACGTAGTACTGCGGGGTTGAACGTGTTGCATAGCGTCCTCCTTATAAAAAATAGACATGTGACTATATCCATCACATGCCTATACTATAAACCTTTATGGTAACACCTGCAAATAGAAGAAATTAACAATACTTCCTTAGCAAATTCTATCGTCATTTACTTTCAGAATAGATGCTCTTCACTAGACTTTAACTTTCTATAGATACCATTTTATTATAAGAATTCCCTCAACGTGACACTGATTGAATAGAAAGGAACTAGCCATGAACATTTTAATCATTTACACCTATCCTAATCATCAGAGTTTTAATAGTGCTATTCTGAAAGTAGTCCAACAGAATCTTTCAAAAGACCACAATGTAAACACCTTGGATCTATATGAGGAGCAATTCGATCCTGTATTGCGATTTGATGACACGCACAAACGTCGAGATCTAAGTACTGTGCCGGATATGGAAAAGTATCGTAATTTGATTACTTGGGCAGACCATATCATCTTTATCTACCCTATTTGGTGGAGCGGTATGCCGGCTATGCTCAAAGGATTTATCGATCGCGTCTTTACAGCGGGCTTTGCCTATTCATATGGTAAAAGAGGCCTTATAGGTCATTTACAAGGAAAATCTGCCTGGATTATCACAACCCACAACACTCCCGCCTTTTTGACGCCGTTTATCCAGGACTATGGCAAGGTATTAAAAAATCAGATTCTGAAATCCTGCGGCATCAAACCGGTTACACATACCCAGTTGGCGGGCACGGAAAACAGCTCAGACGAAAAACGCCGACGCTTCTTAGACAAAATCGCTAATATCGCCGGCAGTATATAACATTTCTAGTATACTATGATTTTTTACCAAAGATTACTTGGTTGCCAAAATCACAAATAAATTTACATTAGACTGCTTACAGTTTGCTCTAAGTCAAAAACAAGCCGTATACGAAAATCTCCCCAATTACATAGATATTACTCTTCAAATCTCTCTTCTACATTGTAGAGAACCTCACAATCACACCCGCCACCTTCATTAATAATCCAGGCTAGTACACTTTCAACATCTACGCTCTGCTTTTCCAAAAATTCTCTTGTGAAAGTCAAACTATGATCGCAACCATCATTTGTCTCTAATTTCTCATCTACATAGTCAAAAAGATTCCAAAATAGCTCTTCATCCATAGGCAAACTATCTTGAAAACTCTGTTTTTCTTTAGCTTTATAGTCTTTCAATAATTCCTTTTTACGCGCTTTGTCCATTGCAACTGTTTCCTTTACATGACCTATTTCTCATATAATTCTGGGCTCTCTAAAATAGTGCGTATTTTAATTTTGGCAGCTTAACAAATTGTAACTACTACATGGCCCTTCGCTTCTAGCACTTTTTTATAGAACACCTTCATCTGCTCGAAGTCATGGAGAAGCTCATCTATGATTTCCTCCTCTTCTTCGTCATAGTCCCAAATATTTGGGTATAACTCAGCCTCTTTACAGGCTTTCATATCGAAAGATTCGAGTGCTTGTTCTATATCAAACTGCTCTAAAGCCGCTAGGATATCAACTATTTTGGAATGTTCCGTATAAGCCATATATTCAGATAAGTCCTCAATCGACGTTACACCAAGCACAGCTTGGCTAAGTGGATTATCATCTATTATATGATTAGCGCTCACACCAGTAAGCACGAAGTGAAGGACATCCCACATCTTATCAATGTCTAGCAATAACTCGTCCTCATCACTCCACTCTTCAACGGTTTCAAAAAGCTCTTCCTCTGATGAACCTAAACCCTTGAGCTCTTTTAAATTCTTATCATTTACACAATTATAATTTGCAATGAGTCCCATAACCTAAAACCTCCCTAGATAGTTAGTGCTCTATCTCTGTCAGTAATTATTGACGAATAATATCTTTCACCAGTTCATACGTATCTATTAGCCGAAGTCTGCCTATCCTCGGTTCATCTGTAATCTCATTGTAGATATCGTCCAATGTGTCTGCCGGCGCTAGTTTCCAGAGCTTGCACGGATACAGCTCAACGGTTCCGATAATTTCCAAATCACCTAATAGCAGCCCTAAGTCCTTATGATTGAACCAACAGTCGGTGTTGATACCGAAATTTGTATTATCTTTCCGACAGGAAATTTGACTATTTAAAAAATCGTCCATACTAGGTTTGTCCGCTTGTAAAAGTCTTGTACAGGCCAAATGATATTCGATTTTTCGCGGTGATTGATCTACGTCCGACACGAAGATGGCTCCATAGTTGTCTTTAAACTTAACGGCTAGTACATCGCCCACCTTAAAATGAGGTTCTCGCTTTGTTTTAGATTTTCGAACTTTAAGAGGCTTTGGATTTTCACTTTGTAGTTGTACGGCTAATGTATCCAACACCTTTTGCCGCTGTTTGAGCGCCTTGCTATCAATTTCTAGCCAAAACTCATGAGCACCCTTCCCGATTATGTCTAAGGCTTTCCCTTTAATATCCTCAGACAGATGACCTATCTTCCACAGTGAATAAGCTACGGCAGTCCAATAAATTTCTGTATAGAATTCGTCAGTGCAAAAGTTCTGCTCTTCAGCCAATATTTCTGAAACAATTGTATCAATACTGATACCATCTCTATAGCGCTCAACAATTAAATTATAAATATCATGGCCATCATCACTATCTATGATTTTTACTCCATCAATAGCCATATAATTCTCCTTTTAAACAATACGTCTAGAAAAACAGATTATGTGATTCTGTAACGGTTCCATCATCTTCATGGAAATAACAAATATATAAAGGAGCTCGATGTGCAGCGTCATAGAATTTTTGTAATTCAGCAGCCACATTTGCTTCTAAAGGCATGCCTAGCACCTGAACAACGGTTTCCCATACATCCATTTCTGTATAAGAAGCGATTTCATCACGACCAAAAGCCTTTCCAGGTAAAGAGAAGGTGCATCGCCCTTCGGCAGTATCTCGTTCTTCCAAACCGTCTAACAGGTAAAAATCAAACAGCATATCAAACTCTTCAGCTAGCTTAGCATCATTTCGTAATATTTCTAAGTAATCCATATTGATTACCCCTTATTGCATTTCACCATGAACTGCCACAAATTCATCCTTAATCTGTTGTAGTTCTTTTTTAGCAGCCATGTACTGTTTTAAGTCAATTTGTCCCTTCTCTTTTTGTTCATCCAAGGTCTTTTCTTTGTTTATGATTCTAATCCAGTCTAATTGTGTACTAAAATCAGAATTAACGCCTTCACCGTCTTCTCGTAACGCAAGCAATGTAGAGACTTCGTCCATGCCGAGATTAAACATGTCGCTTTCAAAATCAATAGGTTCAAAATAATAACGAACCATATCCGCACCAAATTCATCGTTTAATTTCGCCCATTCCAGCCCTGAAAGCACGGTAAAGCCGAGCGTATCGTTCCCAAGACTTTCAGTAAACCAACGCACCTCATAGGCAGGCTTAACAAAGTCATTGAAATATTTGATGGTCACATCTCGATCTTGCTCATCACCGTAAGGAATTTGTAGCTTTTTATCGCCTCTTTGTAACACAATATCGTCACCATAAGCCTTGCCATTACTAACCGTTTTAATATCGATAGGCTCATCCATCATGTCATTAAAATAGCACACTACATCTTCATCGTACTCACGCCAATCAATCCAAACGACAGCTTCAGAATCGTATAAATCATTTAAATCAATGTCATTAGCGAAAAAACTTCTTACTTGATTATACATATCTTCCATCGTCTCTCTCCGCTAAATTATTATCCTGCAATATCCGCATTAACAGGATTCCCATCCGCATCAATATTGGCTATGATGCAATGACCCCAGAAAATATCATCGTCATCATAATAAACTTCTATGGAGCCATCATTGCGAAACACCAATTCACCCATCGTAATACGCTTAGCAAATATTTCTGCCGTAATCGGGTCTTGGTCGTCGTTATCTAGCCAATCATTAGCTAAATCTAGCAATGTTTCACTAATGTACACGCTAATTCGTTGTTCAAAGTCTTTGAAATTTTTAATCTTATTGAAAGCCGCCAATGCTACGGTACAGCTTTCATCAGAACCCTCGTCTACATCAAGGGTGAATGCATAATCATCAATTCTCGCTGTGTAATATTGATACTCTCGATTTAACATAAAATCACCCCTATCGGTATGAAGGTATTTAGGGGTTTTTAAATACGCAGACAATGCCTCTAATTCGCTGTGTTTAGCGTGCTCCTCTAACACCTCGAGCACATAATAGCGATTATTCCAAGAGGGACGCATATAGCCTAAATCCTCTATGGGCTTAGCTTTCTTAACTAACAATTTATAGACACCGTGCGGCTCAAAAGAATAGCCCCATCTATCGTCAAGACCCTCAATAATCCAAGTCAAAATGCCTTCGCTACGGTCAAGCACGCCAGTTCGAGTATCTAGGATAGCATCAGTAGACACCAGTGGTCTATGGTACTTCTCTAAATAAGGACTAGCCCCATGCGCATCACTACGCGGTAATGCATAGATTTCAAATACTTCAGATTCAAACTCTGCTTCATATTCTGGCAAACGTACAACACTCATATGACTCTCTCCTATTCATAACATTTATACGGTGCAAATTGTTTACAGTTAAGAATTGCATTCTTATAGGTGCGGCCACATTATAATTGTGCTACTACATCATAATTTATATTACTTACAAGCGTTCAGCTACATCGATTCTATGTAATAATTCTTTCGCTAGTTCTTGGGCTGCTTCGAATTCCTCACTTGAAAGCACCATAAGTACAAAGCTATCGGTTCCGATATCCATACCTACTAACTTATGGGCTTCCCATGTGGCATTAAGATCCGCACTCCAGTCCGTAATGCATTGGTCTTCATCTAATGCTGCTGTATCAATAGTTAGATTTTCGCTAGTATCTAAAGACTTGTTACGTATTAATTTCTGCACATTATGAATAAAATCCTCTAGTTCACACTTACAGCTTAGCTCTACGGCATATCCTTTAGATACTAGTTTCTCATAAAGGTTCCACCAACTATCTTCTAATTCTTCCATGGAGCGCAACTTAGCCTCGGTCATAAAAGATTTAGCTTGTTTAGCATCGCCTAGTAATAACGTTGCTAGCTCTGTAAATGTTGGTTTCATCTGCTCTATATCTAGATTTGCTACTTCTACATACAAACTAGGATTAGGCAATCTCCGTTTTTTCACAAAAGCCCGCATCATCTTCACCGCATCTGGATAACTTACATCATCCATACGATAGGTTTTACTATCGATGTCTAAGAATATATCAACGGAATCCTGCGTTTTTCCTACACGAGCCTTCATCGCAGTGCAACCATCGATAGCATGAGGCGGATATAGCTCTATATACATGAAAAAGCCATCTTCCATAGCCTTGAGCGTATTATCTATGCCTACTATGTTAAAACCGTTTCGATTATAATCGGGACTCTTCATGTGCCACTCTTCGTAATTGTCAAAAAGCTTTTCTTGAATCCAATTGTAAAAACTCATAAGGATACACCTTTATATAACTACCTTTTACAAACACTCTATTTAATCTAATTATAGCATTATTACAATTTAAACAGCATAACTTAAAATTCACTAACATAAGAAAATAATGGCATAAAAAATAGGCATAAGACTAAAAGCCTTATGCCTATTAATTTTTGGTGCGCCTAACCGGAATCGAACCAGTGACACGCAGTTTAGGAAACTGCCGCTCTATCCAACTGAGCTATAGACGCATGTACACTTTATTATATCGTTTTTAATAAAGTATACGCAAGGCGTCCTTATTGCTATAGATAACAGTTATTAGCTCATTGTTATAAACATTGGTTAATATCTAATTGCTATAGTCGTCACTTATAAACTTATTGTTGTAAGTATTGGTTATTTACTTGTTTTTGTTCTTCTGGGCTTAGGTTTTGGTAGCCTTTAGCTAATGCACTTACCCAAGATCCATAGGCAGGGTTTGGGAATACCACAAAGGTAGTACCAAAGTCTTCTTTATGAGCATCGATGATGCCATTTCTTTCAGCTAGTGTCTTGCCTTTTGTGCCGATTGGGAAATCACCGGCGTTATCGCCCATGTATACAACGACATAATATTTTTTAGCAATCATATCAAAGCGAGGTTGTTTATCAGAGTCTTTTTCGAATAGTAGTACATGGTCTTTATCAACAGATGGGAATCCTAGTTCTTTAAAGTTCTGTATCGTTACATCAAGGTTTACAGGTGCGTAGCGGTTTGAAACATAGAAGATTTCTACCCCTTGTTTATGTACTTCATTTAGGAAGTCAACGGCCCCAGGCATGGCTTGCGATTTTCCTTGATGCACCGCTTGACGCCACCAAGGAGCATCAAAACGACCATTGCCATTGGCGATGCTTTCACCCATCAGTTTTGTATTATCTACTACTGTTTCGTCCGCATCAAGAACAATAGCTAAAGGTTTTCTTTGATGAGATGGATCAACAACGGCCATTTTAACGGCATTCATCGCCACATTGTACCCTTGATACGCTAGTGCTCTATACTCCGCAGAGGTGCGCATCCATAACAGCCCCATCGTCTCTGTGTCAGCTTGGTACTGCTGCTTTTGCTTGAGTGCTGCCTGTTCAACCTGTGTTGCCGCATCATTCGCCGATTCACTATTAACTACCGCATTATTAGCTACTGTATTATTTGCTGCAGCACTAGCTACATCATTCTTAGCTGCTGTAACAGTAACAGGTTGAGCTGGTTGAGCCTGCGTTACAACAGCAGCAGAAACAGGGCTATTTACTTTCACCATCTCTGGAGAATTCGCCTGTACTACAGAACCCACACAAAGGCTTCCTCCAATGCAAGCCACCGCCACATACCATGCCAAACTACTAGATTTCATAATTGCCTCCTATTCACATATAACATTACGTGCAAATTTAATACATCATATAACTCTACATAATTATACTAAAATTCTTTTGAAATTTGTATATTTTCAACACAGCAAAAGGGCCCTTACTACACATCTTTGATGATTCTTAACTTAGATGTGATTAGCAAAGGCCCTTTAAAGGGTTTTATTTGTTTATAAGATAATTGGTATCAGTGTATAAAACTTTTGTGTGAATTTAGATTTTTTATAGATTTGTTTTTTATATAAGTGTAAGAGAGTTATTAGTTAAGAAAGTTCTTTTTAATCGTTAGTATTGTTTAGATTAACTGTCTTTTCTGTTGTTTAAATAGGATGTATTCCCTTATTTTACATCACTAAAATCAATGTCCATACCCAATGCTTTAGCAACGCCTTCACCATAAGCTGGATCGCATTGGTAGCAATGTTTTGCATGACGTTCTTTGATAAAATCAGGTACACCATTCATAGCCGCTGCGGTGTTATCAAACAAGGCTTGTTGTTGTTCAGGGCTCATGAGGCGGAACAATTTACCTGGTTGTGTAAAGAAGTCAGAGTCGTCTTCATAGAAGTCATATTGGTAAGCTGGACCAGATACATCGAGAGGAGGATTTTTAAATTCTGGTTGTTCAGCCCATTCACCAAAGCTATTTGGTGCGTAACCAATTGTAGATCCATGGTTTCCATCTATACGCCCTTGACCATCGCGATGATAGATATTTACAGGGCATTTAGCGGCATTAACAGGGATTTGATAATAATTTGCCCCTAGACGATAGCGTTGCGCATCGGCATAAGAGAATAAACGACCTTGAAGCATTCTATCAGGAGAGAAAGAGATACCCGGAATAATTGTAGTCGGTGCAAAGGCCGCTTGTTCTACATCTTGGAAATAGTTTTCCGGATTGCGATTAAGTTCCATCACACCAACTTCAATCAATGGGAACTCATCGTGATACCATACTTTAGTTAAATCGAATGGATTGTACGGCATATTGTTAGCTTGTTCTTCGGTCATCACTTGGATGCATAGTTTCCATTTAGGGAAATCGCCTTTTTCAATAGCCTCAAAGAGGTCACGTTGGTGACTTTCACGGTCACTAGCTACCACATTAGCCGCCTCAGCGTCGGAAAGATTTTCAATCGGCTGTTGGCAAACCCAATGGAATTTAACCCATACACGCTCATCGTTTTCGTTGATAAGACTGTATGTATGACTGCCAAAACCATGCATTGTGCGGTAGGATTTAGGAATACCACGGTCACTCATGACGATTGTTACTTGGTGAATCGCCTCTGGCAAGCTAGTCCAGAAATCCCAGTTTGCTGTCGCATCGCGAAGATTTGTTTTCGGATTCCGTTTTACAGCGCGGTTCAAATCAGGGAATTGCAATGGATCGCGGATAAAGAATACCGGTGTATTATTACCTACGAGGTCCCAGTTTCCTTCTTCCGTATAAAATTTTACGGCAAAGCCACGAATGTCGCGTTCTGCATCGGCCGCACCACGCTCACCGGCAACAGTGGAGAAACGCACGAATAACGGCGTTTGCTTGCCTACTTCAGAGAAAATTTTTGCTTTCGTATATTTTGTAATATCATTAGTTACTGTGAAAGTACCAAATGCACCGGATCCTTTAGCATGCATGCGGCGTTCAGGAATCACTTCGCGCTCAAAATGAGCTAATTTCTCCATGAGCCAAACATCTTGCATCAATACAGGACCACGTTTACCTGCTGTAACAGAGTTGCGATTATCTGGTACGGGAGCGCCAAAGGCGGTTGTTAGTTTTTTTTCATTATTCATGTTACAAACTCCTACTTAGAGATCAAAATGAAAGTAATTTACTTTACATAATTTTTTAGATTATACATCTCAATTAAGATAAATATTATTAATGGATAATTATTATCCATTACTCTGTAATTAGAATATCATATTTTTTTTAACAAAACAACCCTCAACCTTTATAAATCTTGTATACACGATATCATTTGTAAAACATAAATGAGAATTCACAGTATTGTATATACTAGTTATACCTACATACGTCTACTTCCCAACCTGAACAAAACAAAAAACACCTTGCTTCTACCAACCTGTAGATCACAAGGTGTTTTCATTCAATTTATGCCGGACGACTCCAGTCAACTTGTACGTCGATTGCTTCCCACATACGTGTTAAAGCTAACTTAAGATTATCCAAAGATTCCAATGGTTTTACGTTCAACCGTTCATACGTATCAAGACCTGTAGCATGCTCGATAGCATGTTCATTATTCAAGTAAGCGAGAACCTTATCAACCCACTCTTGTTCAGGTAAATCTACGGACACTGTTTTTGTTTCTGTATCATAGGACAAGAAACCATTGCTGTTTACGCCATAATGAATGGCCACACGAAATAAACTCATATCTATACCTCTCTTGCGGTAATTTATTAACACTACACCCATATTGTAACACGAACAATTATATTAGCGAAAGTATTCAATATAATCTTTATAAGTCCTTTTTGACGGTCTTTTTAGGTCCTTCAATAGATGGGTGTGTATCTGCAATTGTAGACCGATTAGTCTCTTTAGTTGAGACTACATCAACATTAATAGACTCCCCATCCTCTTGATCAGGCTGTGCATCCACTGCCGCTTTCAACTCTAACCGTTTTCTGCGTATTCCATTGTCTCCGTGAAAGCGTTGCCATAACGCCCCACTCATGACAGCGGTTTCACCAAATTTAGACTCTAAGGAGTCTAACACACTAGATAGCTTATCCTCTGTTTTATCCTGTGGGGATTCAAAGAGACTGTCCTGCATAGGAACCTTCTCATCGAGACCACTCACAGTAAGGCCTAATAAACGGATAGGACCAGGCGGATCCATAAAAGTAATCTCACTGGAACTACTATATTTAGAACCAATATGGTTAGAACGATTATCTTTAGAACTACTATATCTAAAATCAGTAGATTTCACTTTCATAGTTGCCCCTAGTGCTTCTACGTCTTTCTTTGTACCTTTCGGATTCTTACTCGTTTTATCTTGCATGAGCTTATTCCACAAGAGCAGCGCAGTTTCAAAAAATACATGCTCATGATCTGACGGCGTATCTAACCGCTTCTGCCGTGATACGGTAGTGAAATCATCATACCGAACCTTGATAGATACAGTATGTCCATAAAGGCTACGTCTCCGAAGCCGTTTCGATAAACGGTTTGCAAAGTACCTAAATTCTAATTCGATAGCACGGCCCTCTGTGAGATCTTCTTCATAGGTTTCCTCAGCTCCAATCGATTGTATCTTTCGGTCTGTTTCAACAGGTCTATCGTCGATACCATTCGCAAGTTCCCATATGCGCTTTGCCTGATTTCCCACAAGAGGAATTAAAGTACTTTCATCAGGCAAAGACTGAATATGACGTATCAGATGAAAGCCACCAGCTTTCAAAATTTTCTCTGTCCGAGGGCCAACACCCCAAATACGTTTAATAGGCAAAGGAGCTAGCACCTCTTTTTCACGACCGTATGGGATGACCACAAGACCATCTGGCTTATCTAAATCAGAGGCTAATTTAGCAAGAAATTTATTGGGTGCTAAGCCTGCAGAGATAATAAGTCCTGTTTTCTCGAATACACGATCTTTAATGGATTGTCCTAGTGCTTTAGGACCACTATACATGGTAGACATGCCGCTCACTTCAAGAAAGGCTTCATCAATAGATAGAGGCTCAATATAAGGGGTGAATTCTTTCATGATGGAAAAAATTTGGTTCGATACTTCTTTATATCGATCCATCCGAGGATATACATAGATGCCATCAGGACAGAGTTTCTTAGCCCTCGAGATTGGCATCGCAGAGTGAACACCAAATTTTCGAGCCTCATAGGAACAGGTAGCTACAACACCACGTGAAGAAAGACCACCCACGATTACGGGGTGGCCTTTATACTCTGGATGATCCAGTTGTTCTATGGACGCGAAAAATGCATCCATATCAACATGCATAATCCAACGTCTCATTGTTACGCTTCTTTTTCGTGCTCAGAAATGCGGCAGTATTTAATCTGCGCACAAATGCACTCATCTTTAGTTTTATATAATTGAGGGAGAATATCTAAAATATCGGCAAATGTAGCTTCATTAATGGAGTAACGCGTCCATAAACCATTACGTTGAGAGTTGACTACACCTGCATCAATTAAGATTTTCATGTGGTAACTCAACGTAGATTGAGACAAATTGAAGCTCGCTAAAATATCGGCTGCACATAATTCATTGCAAGACAACATATCGATGATGTGTAATCTTGTTTCATCACTTAATGCCTTAAAAATCGTCGCTAAACGTTCGTAAGAAACTTCAACCATATCTTTAACTCCTCAGATCCTTATCAAAAAATATCAATCTACTTCTTGGTACTATTATATACTATTTCTTAATGTAAATCTATTTTTTTCTTTATATTTGTATCTTAATAATTTATTATGAATACAAAAAAATTATAGATAAGTAAATTTCGTCTCATTATAAACTAATTTAAGCACGTATCTCTTTGTATAAAATGAATATTTTAAACAAATTTTCATTTTATAGATTTATTTGAATATACATTTTTCTGTATATATAACAATTGTGTTCTATTATTTATTATATATTTCTCGATATACTCACACTTTAATAACTATATAGCATACTTCGATATACCGCACCACTGTAGCAACCTAAAGGATTAGATATAGAGTATCCACGTTTATATTCTACATCTATTCAACACAAAAGACCCCTCTACGAGGGGTCATATCTGTATAATTCTATAAATCGATTGCATAGCAAAAAATATTAAAATGTATAATATTATATCAATGCTACCAAATACAAATTTCCTATTATATCAAATTAGTATAGCTTAGAATACATTTACTAAGTCGATAGTTTGGCTACGGTTAGGGCCAACGGATACGATACCCAAAGGTACACCTGTTACTTCAGCAATGCGTTCTACATATTTACGAGCATTTTCAGGCAATTTGTCATATTCACGAATACCAGAGATATCAGTTTCCCAACCTGGCAATGTTTCGTACACTGCTTCGCATGCTTCAAGATCTTTCAAGTTAGCTGGGAAGCCTTCTACGTCTTTACCATTTAATTTGTAACCTACGCAGATTTTCAATTCTTTGAACGTATCAAGAATATCCAAGCGAGTAATAGCCAAATAATCAAGGCTGTTAAGACCTGCTGCGTATTTTACAACCATCAGGTCTAACCAACCACAACGACGAGGACGACCAGTTACAGTGCCGAACTCATGACCAAGCTCACGAAGGTTATCGCCAGTTTCGTTAAGAAGCTCTGTAGGGAACGGACCTGCACCAACGCGTGTAGCGTAAGCTTTTACTACACCGAAGATGTTTTTCAAGTAGTTAGGACCTACACCAGCGCCTGTGGAAGCACCACCTGCAATTGGATGAGAAGATGTTACGAATGGATATGTACCATGATCAAGGTCGAGCATAGTAGCTTGAGCACCTTCAAACAATACCTTTTTATCCTCTTGAATGGCTTTAAGAACAGCCGCATTAGTATCTGTTACATAAGGCTTCAAGGCTTCTGCGTATTTGGTGTAATCCGCTAAGATTTCATCGTAGTTAACAGGTTCAGCATCGTATACCTTCGTAAGCATTTTATTTTTGAACTCTACGTTGTACGCTAATTTTTGTTTAAATGCTTCCATATCATACAAATCGCAAATACGGATACCGATACGATTGATTTTATCAGCGTAACAAGGACCAATACCATTTTTAGTAGTACCGATTTTAGCATCCCCTTTAGATGCTTCTTCCGCAGTATCTAGAGCGATATGGTATGGCATAATGACATGTGCACGGTCGGAAATTTGAAGGGATTTAGCAGATCTGCCTTGCTTTTCAAGGCCTTCAATTTCTTGTAACAGAACTTTAGGGTCGATAACAACACCAGTACCCACAATATTTTGTTTGTTATCGTATAAGATACCACTTGGTAAAAGGCGAAGCGCAAACGCTTTATCATCAACTACAACAGTATGACCCGCGTTATTACCACCTTGACTGCGCACCACAACATCCGCACGTTCTGCGATCCAGTCAACAATTTTACCTTTCCCCTCGTCACCCCATTGAGTGCCGATAACCATACTAGTTGCCATATCTATATCCTCCATGTAACAGTCGAAACAATTCATTTTTATTATACAACAATGTTCGGACTCTGTGAAAGTATTTATACAAATTCAATCTTTAATTTCTTCCCAAAAGCACGGGCTATTTTCTGCAATGTTTTCAAAGATGGATTTCCATTTCCATTTTCAATCTTGCTAATATCGGATTGTGTAATACCGGTTAATTCAGATAATTGCATCTGAGTCATATGTGCTGCTAATCGCGCCTCAACTATATTCTGAATAATTTGATACTCATCATCTAACGCATCCCACTCTTTTTTAAACTTCGGATTTTTTAATTGTTTCTCTAAATATTGATTTAACGTTTCCATATTATGTATACCTCTCAATATAGTCATTTTTATATTTAACAGCTAATTCAATTGCACTTTTAGGCGTTTTCATAGACTTCTTTACAAAACCATTAGTTAATACAATTCGTCTACCTACAAAAAAGAAATATAATATCCGAGAAATATTCGAGCCTTGCTTTGTTCGTAACTCATAAACACCATCTTCTAAATATTTAGACTGAGGTTCCCTCAAACGATTGCCATATAATTCAAGTATCTTTAGATCTCGAATTGTTTTAGCTCGCTGCTTATCTGAAAGTTCATTTAAGAATACTTTTGCTGGTTTATCTCCACTTAGAGTTTCATAAAAAACAACAGAAAACGTATCCATGTCATTCCTCCTACTGCTAGAAGAAATCTTTACTTAATTATATGTTAAAACATATATCAAGTAAAGATATTGAGATATAGAAAGTCAAAATCTTACTATAATCAATATAGATAACTGGTTTATTAAAGTAAACACATGGGAGGTGACCATTGGTCACCTCCCATGTATTGACATTTTAACGAGTCAAAATATTCTATTTTAGTTCTTTCATACAATTTAGCTACTTACCTACCATTACATCTTTAATATGATTTATTGCAGCGATATTATTTTGGTTCTTTAAGCCAAAAGCTCATCAGTAGCCCCATCAATCCTACAGGCACCAGGGTCATCAACGCTGTTTGTACATCGTAAATATCTGCTAAGTGCCCAATATAAGGTGCCACAAGGCCACCAAGAGTTATCCCTAACCCCAAAGTAACGCCCGACGCAAAGCCTGCATTTTTAGCGAGGTATTTTTGCCCTAAAACGGTAATGGGACCGTATTGTGAGAATACGCCAAAGGCCATCGGTATCATGGCACCGAAGAAGCCCCATATATTTGGTACAAAGATAAATACTAAAACAGATGGCAAAAAAATAAGATTCCCTAAGCATACCGTTTTAAGGAAGCCTAATTTATCGGACAAAGCCCCGCCCATATAGGTAAGGACTGCGCCCATGGCAAAATACATAGTAAGAGCCAAACTCGATGCACTGGCTTCGCCGTTAATAACGGTAATATACAAGATTGGAATAAAGATTGACAAGACGGAAAATAGAATCGATCGAGAAGCGATGACAAAGAAAAGTTTACCGAAACTCACCCAATCATTTGTACCAGCACTAGTGGCTTTGGTAGGACTTTTACTTTCACCAGCATTTGGCGTACTGGTCACCCCAGTAAAGGCGTATAGATATAGTAGCACACCGAGTATAGCGATAGCAGTAAAAACCCATAAAAATTGCCCGCCGAAAACGTAAACACCACCAGCGATGAGAGGACCCAAAGCAAAGCCCGCACTACCACCGACTGCAAAGCGTCCCATAGCATTACCAAGCTCATGAGATTGCGTACGATTTACCAGTAGAGCTGCCTCAGGATGGAATAATGCTGCCCCTACCCCCGCCAAAAGCGACAGAGCAAGAATCATTTCATAACTCGTAGCCATTGCCATGGCGCTAATGGACACGAGAGTCACCGTAAAGCCAACGGGAATAAACCAGGGCACGCGCCACCGATCCGCCACATAACCCAATATGGGCTGTGCGATGGAGGCCACCACGGTGTTACAGAAGATAATGGTCGCCGATTGATAGTAATTAAGGCCAAAGTTAGCGATAAAAAACGGAATGAGCGCCGCTAAGGAACCTTGTCCAAAATCATTGATGCAATGAAAAATAGGCGGTCCGTACTTTCGTATCATACGTTTCATATAACCTCCTAAAACAAATAGATAATTTCTAATGTAAGACGAGTATACAAAAGCCTGCTAGGAAACTAATTTATAATTATCTGTTAAAATAATATACTTCTATCTAAAATGGTATATTGCTTTTAAACAAAAAGGGTAGATATAGCCAACACCTAATGCATGTGCCATAGGCTTGTTGGTCTATACCTACCCTAGTCTTTCATATGTTATGTGGGAAGTCCCTACAATTATAGGCCAAAGCGAGCCATGATTGTATCTACATGTCTTAGCAATTTATATGGGTCGAAGCATGCATCGATTTCCTCATCAGTCATGTATTTCTTAATATTTTCATCAGCTTTTAAACCTGTTGCAAAGTCTTTGCCTTCAAGCCAGCGTTCCATAGCATGTTTTTGAACCCAACGGTATGCTTCGTCACGTACCGCACCTTTATCTACAAGGTTTGTCAAAATTGTTTGGCTAAATACGAGTCCCCCTGTGAGGTTAAGATTTTTAAGCATGGTTTCAGGGTATACCAACAACTTATCGATGGTGCGAATTGTTAGGTGCAACATATAATTTAATGCGATTGTCGCATCCGGCAAGATCACGCGTTCTACAGAGCTATGAGAAATATCGCGTTCATGCCACAATGCTTGATCTTCGTAAGCAGATTGTGCATAGCCACGAAGTAAGCGCGCCATACCGCAGATTCTTTCACAAGTAATAGGATTCCGTTTATGAGGCATCGCAGAGGAACCCTTTTGTTTAGGGCTGAAATATTCTTCTGCTTCGCGTACCTCTGTACGTTGTAAGTGACGGATTTCCAATGCGATTTTGTCTAATGTACCGCCTACAACAGCGATGGTAGACAACAACTCAGCATGGCGGTCACGTTGTACGACTTGCGTAGCGATTTTAACAGGTTCAAGTCCTAATTTTTCGCATACATATTGCTCTACGAATGGATCGATGTTGGAGTAAGTCCCAACAGCGCCGGACAATTTACCAACGGCTACGCTTTTACGCGCATGCTCCATGCGTTCAATATCACGTTCTACCTCTGCCATCCACAACGCCAATTTCAAACCGAATGTAGTTGGTTCGCCGTGGATGCCGTGGGTACGGCCGATCATAGGAGTATATTTGAACTCAGCTGCACGACGACGCAATACTTCGTGCAAACGCTTTAAGTCATCAATTAAGATATCGCAGGCTTGTTTCATCATGTACCCAAGCGCCGTATCTTTCACATCTGTAGAGGTAAGGCCAAGATGGATATATTTTGCCGCTTCAGGACCTACGTATTCGCCCACTGCTGTTACGAAGGAAATAATATCGTGGTTCGTTTCCTTTTCAATTTCATGAATGCGCTCAACGTCGAAATTGCCCTTTTCACGAATTGTTTTTGCCGCTTCTTTAGGAATAACGCCCAACTCAGCTTGTGCCTCAGATGCGAGGGTCTCCACCAATAACATTGTGTCGAATTCGTTGCGTTCGCTCCAAATATGGCCCATTTCTTCTCGTGTATAACGTGGTATCATGATGTCTCCTTTGCATGATAAAAGCTAGATTTATAGGATTATTGTACCATATGTGAAAGCTCCATTCAACGAAAGCGCCTAAATTTTCCGAATGATAATTATATTAATTTTACTTATCGTTCGTGTTTGTTGGTAATTTTATATTTGGTTGTAATCAATTATTTATAGCAGATACAGTAACTATCAGAATTCAGTTATATTAATGCTGTCTCTATGTATTTACCCGAATAAAATGATATACTAGAATCATCTGAAATATACATGGACTTGTATATCATTACTGGGAGGCTTTCATGGCAAATTTAAATCGAAAAGAGCGCCGTGCACAGCGCAACGAATCTAATACTATAGGTATTCTATTACGTCTATTCTTTGGGCTCAGCTTTATCGGCTTGGCGGTAGTCCTTTTGGGCGAGTTTGATTATAACTTCATCTTCCCCATCTTTACCGCAGATATTGTGGTGTCTTTAATTTACGTAATGATGAATAAATCCCGCATTACTACATCATTAGCGGTACATACTAACGTACGCGTTATCATCGCATTTCTCATCATGCTCATCACCATGTTCTTCTACGCTTTTGCATTATGGCGTGCCGATCAATTTAGCGCGCCTATGCAAGTCACATTATTCATCGGCGGCGCCATCGTATATCTAGCCGTCTTCAACTCTACGAAAACGATGCTTACAAATCAAAATTAATACAATCATTTATTATAACCATAACAAAGAGGCATATCACATACTAATGTATGTAAGATATGCCTCTTTATTGTCCTAAAACGACAGGAACTGCTAGATATACAGGTTCTCCTCTTCGATTGATAATAGAACCACTGCTTTTAACGATACGCATTGCTTCCTCTTTTACAGGTTGCGGCACATCTTCTGCGATGAGCGGTGTATGTTCTCCCACGATGACATGTCCATCAACATCAAAGTTAACGCGCACTACAACCCTACCTGTTACGATTGAACCCTTCCCCTGTTCTTGTACAGTTCTTAAATATTCTTGGGGGTTGATATCCGACTTTTGTAAAAGCGCTTGTTGCCCTGGCGTTAGAAGCCCCCAAGCAAGATCAGATAGGAAGGATAAATCACTAGCTTCGGCAAAGCCATTTCCATTGGCATTAGGATCAGATGTTATATCCTTACCCATAGGAGCATTGTCAGGCTTAGAAAATTTACCATCTTTAGAATCATTTCCACCCATAACTACAGCTTGTTCATTATTAGTTGTTTCCGATTCTATGGCCTTTGGAACGGCCCATTCGCGACGAGCATTAGATGTAGTCTTATTGGCATTTAAATTGTGAATGCTTTCATCACCTGTATTTTCCGTTACAAGGGGATCCACCTTAGGCGCAGGCCCTTCCGGAGTCGGAGGTTCAACCGATGGCTTATCCTTAGGTGTAGGCTCAATAGCGGTAGTTTCCGCATCACTTTCACTATCATCAGGCAGATGAAAGCTAACCTCTGCTGCATCATAAGCCACACCTGTTCCAACGATACCACGTAAGGAAAGCCCCATACCAGAGATAAGCATGATTGTAATGCCTAAAGACACAATAAAAGGTTTCAGATAATGTGATTCAAACATGGAATCACTTCCGTTCCGTAGCGACGCTAATGTATTTAGCACCGTTCACCTTGAGCATATCCAAAAGTTCAATAACCTCGTTATAATACACATCTTTTGAGGCGCGGATAACAAAAGCTTGTTGAGGAGCTTGTGTAACGATAGATTTGACCTCTTGCGCCAAACGATCCGAAGAAATTTCCTGATTATCAATATATAGCGTGTGCGTTGTAGTCAAGGTAATGGTGATAGGTTCGATAGACTTTGCCGTAGACGTCGATGCAGATGGTAAATTTAGCGGAATTTGTTGCTCTGTATTCATATACAGCGTGCCTACCATGAAGAATACGAGTAAGAAAAATACGATATCAATCATGGGAATAATCATGATGGTAGGCTCTTTTTTAACCCCTAATGTGCGTCGTCTCATATATCATGTTCCTCATTGTACGCATCAAGGATATTACCGCACTCATGTTCTAATGTCGCCACAGAATCGTTGACCTTTGCCGCACAGTAACTATGAAAGCCAAGCGCAATAATGGCCACGGTCAAACCTGTAGCCGTTGCCACTAAGGCCTCAGAAACACCACCTGTAATAATAGTTGGGGCCCCAATATCGCCACCTACCACAGCAAACGCACGAATCATGCCGAGGACCGTTCCCAACAAGCCCAACAACGGAGCCATTGTTACAACCATACTGAGCCAACTAAGGCCTCGTTTTAAACGTTCATCAGCGTACGACACTACATCTTGAAGGCGGTTTTCCAAGCCATTATAATTCTTTGCACTGCGGATAGCACGGGCAAATAAAGGACCAAGTTCCTCTGTATCACGTTCCAAAACACTTGGTAACATAATCCAAGATTGGTTCTTTTCTAAGACCTTATTAAAACGGCGCAAGTCCTTTGTAAACTTGCGATATAAAAAGATACGTTCAATGCCAATCATCAAGGTAAACAGTAAAAAAATCACTAGCGGATACATAACAAATCCACCAGCTGCAAATAAATGCCCTATACTACTCATACTAACCTCCAAAAGCCACATACCTTTAGGCTCTATCCGGGTTAATTATACCACGTTTTATCCCCTCTAAAACAGATAGGGAGCGCAAAACTAAAGGGCAAAAAGGCTGCACTAGAAATGATATATATTCTAGTACAGCCTTTTATGCGTTTCTAAATAGATTAGTCTTTTTTAATAAAGCCTACAATGAAGCCACCTACTGACAGTGCAATTCCTAAACCGCTACAGAACATGCCGATAGAATACCACAATGTGTAAGATTGGTTATTCTCAGAAATCGCCTTTGCTGCCGCTTGAGCATTTGTAGCGTTTCTCGCAATTTCCAAATTAGCCGCCGATGGATCTGGATTTAATAATAGAATCACAATACCAATAATTAGAACAACTACACCTACAGGTAATAATAATTTTTTGTTCATTTGAATGCCCCTCTCGTAACATTAAACGATAAATAAATATTATAACTTAATTATACACTGACTTTTGCATTTTAAAAAGATGAACTTATATATTAATCATCTTTTATTAAACAATTAATCAGAACTAGTTATTATGACAGAGAAAAAGGCATAGTATACAACTACTATTGATCTAAATCCAACAGTGAAATTGATACTATGCCTTTTACAAATACATCTTTAATTATATCGAAATGCATACGATTGCTAACAGAGTTCGTATTAAGATAAGTTATGCCGGCTTATCTAATATGTATTTAGCAATACAATACATATTTAACAATACAATATGTATTTACCGATCTACTTATTGCAAAGACTTATCGAAAACACCAATTAATTCTTCAACGGCTTGAGATTCGCTCATTTCACCGTCTAAGACAGCATTTTCGACTTCGCCCATACGACCTTGAATGACTACATTGTTAAAGAATAGGTTGTGCAAGTGTTCGTCAATCATATCACGTACCCAACGGAGGGATTGTTCTTGACGGCGTTTTAAGAAGACCCCATTTTCTTTGCCTTGTTCAGTGAACTCTTGGATAACATCCCACAATTCATCGAGGCCATCCTTTGTGACAGCTGAACATGTGTAGGCTTGAGTCTTCCATTTTTCCGTAGCCGGACGGATATAATGCAACATACGGTCGTAGTCGCTACGAGCAATGAGAGCTCGTTTGAGATTATCCCCATCAGCCTTGTTGACCACAATAGCATCAGCAAGTTCCATAACACCTTTTTTAATGCCTTGCAATTCATCGCCTGCCCCCGTCAAAACGATGAGCATAAAGAAGTCTACCATGGAGCGCACAGTAACTTCACTTTGCCCAACCCCAACGGTTTCAACGAGAATGATATCGTACCCAGCAGCCTCGCAAAGTAGCATAGTTTCTCTACTTTTACGAGCCACACCGCCTAGCGTACCACCAGCCGGCGATGGACGAATATAAGCCTCAGGATGTTTCGTCAACGTTTCCATCCGCGTTTTATCACCCAAAATACTGCCTTTTGTGACTTGGCTCGTAGGGTCTACAGCCAATACGGCAACCTTGTAACCCGCTTCAATGAGCATGTTACCGAAGGCTTCAATAAACGTACTTTTGCCGGCCCCAGGCACACCAGTAATACCGATGCGCAATGCCTTGCCCGTACGAGGCAATACCGCTTGCAACACTTGTTGAGCTAGTTTGAAATGGTCCTTATTATTACTTTCTACTAATGTGATAGCCCGTGAAAGTATAACGCGGTCCCCCTGCTCGATACCGCGTACATAATCAGCGACAGTTAATTTCTTTCGCCGCTGTACGGGACGTACCGCTGGAGCCAGATGAGCAGAGCTAGATAAGAGGCCGTCATGCATTTCCTTGACGCCTTTCATTACATGACACGCATAAGTGTCATCTTTCTTCGCTTCTTCTGGCACCCAGTCGGGACGATAGGTACTACCCTCTGTGCTTGCGTTTTTTACACCTAATTCAGGGGCCTTGCCTTCACCAGTGGTGAAAGTTGCGTCCTGTGTATTGCGCAATTCATCCGGAGTAGACCGTTTGTTATCAGTCATGAGACTCGTCTTGAACGTGACTAGTCAATGTTTCTAGTAATTTTTTCGCCGCTACTGGCAAAACTGTACCAGGGCCAAAGATAGCCACTGCGCCATGTTCGCGTAGGAATTCATAGTCCTGAGCAGGGATTACGCCGCCGATGGCAACTAAAATATCTCCACGGCCCCGCTTGTTGAGTTCCTCTACAAGTTGAGGCAATAATGTCTTATGCCCCGCCGCAAGAGAACTAAATCCGACAATATGAACGTCATTATCCACCGCATCTTGTGCTGTTTCTTCTGGAGTTTGGAACAAAGGTCCGATATCCACGTCAAAGCCCATGTCCGCGAAGGATGTAGCGATAACTTTGGCACCACGGTCATGACCGTCTTGGCCCATCTTCGCAATCATGATACGAGGACGACGACCTTCGAGTTCTTCAAAGTTATCCGCCATTTGACGTACTTCTTTGATTACATCGTCATCTTCAAATTCACTAGAGTATACACCGGAAATAGAGCGAATAACCGCTTTATGACGACCGCATACCTTTTCAACAGCAAAGGAAATTTCACCCAAGGATGCACGGGCACGAGCCGCTTCAAGCGCAAGAGCAAGCAAGTTGCCTTCGCCCGATTCTGTAGCCTTTGTGATCGCTTCAAGACAGGATTGAACTTTTTCTTCATCTCGGTTAGCACGCAATTGTTCGAGACGACGAATTTGCGCTTCCCGTACAGCCGTGTTATCTACGTCGAGGATATCCAATGGGTCTTCTTTATCTAGACGATATTTGTTGATACCAATAATCGCTTCACGACCAGAGTCGATACGAGCTTGGCGACGTGCAGCAGCTTCTTCGATACGCATCTTAGGAAGCCCTGTATCGATAGCTTTCGCCATACCGCCAAGAGATTCGATTTCTTGAATATGACCCCAAGCGCGACGAATCAATTCATCTGTCAACGCTTCTACATAGTAGGAACCGCCCCATGGGTCGATAACCTTACATACCTTAGTTTCATCTTGGATGTAAAGCTGAGTATTACGCGCAATACGTGCGGAGAAGTCCGTAGGCAACGCAATGGCTTCGTCAAGCGCATTCGTATGTAGAGATTGCGTATGGCCCAAAGCCGCGCCCATCGCTTCCATACATGTACGAGCCACGTTGTTGAACGGATCTTGTTCTGTAAGAGACCAACCAGATGTTTGGCTATGTGTACGAAGTGCCATGGATTTAGGATTTTCAGAGCCGAAACTATTGATAATCTTAGCCCACAACATACGAGCTGCACGCATTTTTGCCACTTCCATGAAGTAGTTTTTACCGATTGCCCAGAAGAAGGACAAGCGTGGTGCGAACTGGTCAACGTGAAGTCCCGCATTAACACCGGTACGGATATATTCGAGACCATCGGCCAATGTGTAACCTAATTCGATATCCGCAGTAGCGCCCGCTTCTTGCATATGGTAGCCGGAAATGGAGATACTATTGAACTTAGGCATGTACTGGGATGTATACGCAAAGATATCGCCGATAATGCGCATGGACGTAGCTGGAGGATAAATATAAGTATTACGTACCATGAACTCTTTCAAGATATCATTTTGGATTGTACCAGCCATAACCTTTTTATCTACACCTTGTTCTTCACCAGCCAAGATGTAGAACGCCATTACTGGCAATACGGCGCCATTCATGGTCATGGATACAGACATTTGATCAAGGGGGATACCGGAGAATAAAATTTCCATGTCGAGGATGGAGTCTACCGCAACACCCGCTTTACCAACGTCACCTACTACACGAGGATGATCGGAGTCATAACCACGGTGAGTAGCAAGGTCAAAGGCGATAGACAAACCCTTTTGGCCCGCTGCCAAGTTACGACGATAGAACGCATTGGATTCTTCCGCTGTGGAGAAACCAGCGTACTGACGTACTGTCCAAGGACGCGTTACATACATCGTGGAATAAGGTCCGCGCAAATACGGAGGCACACCGGCCATGTAGTCAAGGTGTGTCATTCCTTCATAATCCATCTCCGTATAGAGCGGTTTCACCTGGATCTGTTCCATCGTCGTATTGTATAACTCTTCAAAGCTTTTTCCTGTTTCTTTTTGAAGTTCAGCAAGCCATGCATCGCGAGATGTTGCTGTCTGAGATTCCAAGCCAAGAGAGGAGAAGTCTGGATTTTTAAACATGAGCTCACATCCCTTTCTTATCTTGTAACTTATTCAAGATTTCGTAACAATTTGCACGAACAGAAATGAAGTCGTCCACGCCAGCTTCACGGTACACAGGTTCTAAGTCCTTAGGAGGTGCCCCTGCTAAAATAACCGTTACATTCGGCATAGTTTCTTTCAATTCCTTAGCAAGTGGTGGTACCAATTCTGGATATGTATCATCTGTAGAACAGATAACGACAACATCAGCACCACTTTCACGAGCAGCTTTCGCAGCATCAGCCGTTGTTTCATGACCATCATTTTTGATAACTTCAAAAGCACCTACTTCGAAGAAGCCTGTGGAGAAGTCCGCCCGAGGTTTATGTTGAGGGATTGGGCCCATATTGGCCAAGAATACCTTCACATTATCTTTCGTACGTTGTTTATAATTCTCAGTGCGCATGCGAAGTGCTTCAAACTGTTCAGTCCAGCGATGAGCTGCAATGGATTCAATGGTTTCGGAAGCAATATCACCAGCATCTAAAGCCTTCCGGATTTGACGTATTGTTAATTTTTGTAATGCACCGAGTTCAATAAGACCAATCAAAGCGCCTGGCTCTGTAGTACCTGCTTCTAGGGTAGCCTGTGCTTTCACAACCGCATCTGGCTCCGCACTTGCCAAGTACTCCTCGATTTGAGCAACCCGTTTTTGACGCAATGTTTCTTGATTTTCTGGTTTTGGATCAAGCAATTCTTCAGTCATGTTCGCATACATGTTATTACCTACAGCCACATCTCTGCGGAATGCAAGGTTTTTGAAGCGTTCGTCAAGAACAGCTTTAACTTGAGCTTGTGGATAGCCTTCTTTCAAAGCTGCTACGATACCACCTTTAGCCTCAATAGTTTGGAACTCAGCCCAAATTTTTTCACATAATTCGGCTGCCAATGTTTCCACATACCAGGAACCGCCTACAGGGTCCACAGGTTGACGCAACTCGAATTCAGTTTGCAACATAACTTGGATGTTACGGGCAATACGGCGAGAGAAGTCGTCAGCTTTGCGAATTGGTTGGTCAAATGGAGATACTTCAAGGCTATTCAAACCGCCTACAACGCCGGAGAATGCCTGTGTCGTGTTACGCAACAGATTTACATACGGATCGTATACGGTCTTTGTGAAAGCCGATGTTCTGCCGTGTACATGAACGGCACGGTCAGCTTCTTCTGCACCAAAGGCCTCCATAATGCGCGCCCAAAGCACGCGCAATGCACGTAGTTTAGCAATTTCCATGAAGAAGTTTGCCCCCAAGGAGAATGTAAACATCATGCTTTTAGCAATAGTATGAATATCGATGTTCCGTTGTGCTAATTGACGCACATAGCAAACTGCTGTTGCCAATGCATAGGCAACCTCTTGCACATCATTAGCGCCACCATTAGCGTATACATCGCCAGATACAAGTACAGTTTTAAGCTCTGGAGCTTGTTCTTTAGCCCATACAACAGTATGTGCCATTTCATCAAAGGCTGTATCTAAAGACATATGCAATGTACCATCTTTAGCCCAAACACCAATAGGGTCTGCGCCAACGAGACCTTTCAAGTCAGAGGTCTGTTTTTTAGAGCCTTTCACCGTAGCGGCTAACATACCGAGCAAGATAGCTGCAGAAGCACCTGTTTCAATGTATAAAGGATTTTCCTTTAAATTAAAACGTTCAATCAATTGGCTACAATCATCCATAGTAGACAGAGATGTACCGCCGATACCAACAGCTGCGCCTACTTGCACATCTTGATCATGGCGTGTTGCTTCATCAAGGCGAATATTGTGAATGGTGCCACCTTTTACAATTTCGTATAAACTTGCATGGTTAGCATCCTTAGGAAAGGATTCGTCTACATATTGGGATACGCCCCAAGAGTCTTTAATATACCCACTTGCCTTTGTGCCACGTAGGAACTCACCTGCTCCAGGATATACACCCTTTGGAATTTTTTCTCCATGCAATGCAGGCGTGTAAATTGGTTGTAACGTAATTCCCTCATAGGTTTTAGTGAACATCTTCTTATGGAAGTCGCCACCTTTTAACGCTTTTTCAACCTCGGCCTGCCATTGTTCATACGTAGGTTTCTTAAACTCATCAAAGGATACAGGTGCTAATAAATCACGTTCAGCATCCTTTGAAGTCTTTTTGTCAGACATATATGTGCCTCCTTTTCAACTCGAAACCATACCGAGAAACAGCGCACCGTACCTGCGAATTGTTAGATATATGAATCACTCGAGCTTTATCTTATTGGACCACATCAACCTCAAAATGTGTCCATCGGTTTAATGTCTATAAAACTTGACGCATATACTCAACATCCACTCTAAGGGCAATAAAAAACGTGCCACCTAAAGTGACACGTAAGGTTTCTTATTGAAAGGTACACTAAAAAATACTGTAGACAGCATACCCCAATCCCCTTCCTATCGCTCGTAGGTACATAACGGTGATTATCAAATAGGCAGTTCTCCTGGCTCGGGATCATCACCTCGCTTTCGCCTTCCCAGATTACTCCAGTGACATATATGAAAGCAGGCTCATCCTTACAGTGGCGGGACCGCATCGGCTTATACCGATTTCTCTATTAAGTCTTACGACACCTATTCTCTATATTCGTTGTTCTAAGTCCAATATAGTGTAACAATATGCACAAAGTCAATGAACATAACATTTAATCATAAGTACCAAAACCAAAGTTATAACTGAAAATCATATGTAATAACTAAAACGCATGGGTTAAGAATTTAAGAATTAATGATATAATAAGTGCTATCACGAGGAGGCATTATGGACCATACAAGTAAAAAAGGGTTAATCACAGCCCTTAGTTGTTATATAATTTGGGGCTTACTCCCTCTATATTGGGCATTATTAAACCATGTTTCACCGTATAATATACTGGCACAGCGCATTATCTGGTCAGGTATTTGCATGGCTATCGTTGTATTTGGCCTACATTTTAAACAATTTAAAAAGGACTTTCAATTACTAAAAGAACAACGTTCACAACTATTCCTACTTTTAGTTGCGGCAGTCATCATCAGCGTAAACTGGTTCACCTACATTTGGGCCATCGCCAATAATCAAGTTATGAACACGAGCCTTGGCTATTACATCAACCCACTCTTCAATGTAGTATTAGGTGTCATCCTATTTAAAGAGGTTCTATCTATACCAAAAAAGCTGAGTGTCCTTATCGCTACCATCGGCATCGCCTTACTCACCTATCAAGTAGGATCCTTGCCGTTGGTATCGATGATCCTCGCCGTTTCCTTCGGTCTTTATGGGGCCGTAAAAAAGAAACTACTCATCTCTCCCTTTACGAGCATCGCCTTTGAGGCCTGGCTATTAACACCGCTAGCCTTACTATATACGACCATGATCGATAATACAGTATGGTCTTATTTCAGTACAGACTGGTATACATCCATTCTGCTCATAGCCTGCGGTCTAACTACATCTGTTCCATTGGTGCTATTCTCCTATGGTGCGCAACTATTGCCGCTCAACCTACTAGGCTTCCTGCAATATGTATCCCCTACCATTGCCTTGTTGCTAGCCATCTTTTACTTTGGTGAAAGCTTTGGCACACCACAAATGATCGCCTTCGGTTGTATCTGGATAGCCTTAGTATTATTTTCCTTATCAAGCCAAATTACAACGCGTATTAGCCTAAAAAAGTAAGATATATCGTATATCAACTAAAAAGCTGTATCAAATGACATTCTCATTTGATACAGCTTTCTTTTATATAGACTTATTAATCTAACTCATTCATATTGGTCGTATTCATATTAGAAATATAATGGTTATAGGCCTCAATCATACGATTATAGTCGTTATCTTGTTTTGATCCCATATAGGTACGAATTGCACCAATTGTAGAGTTTACAGAAGTCTTAACAGAATCATACTTAGGACTAGTAATGCCATTTGATACATCACCAATAGCTTGCAACTCTTGATTGATAGCATTTACATCTAGTTGTTTTTCACTATCAATCTTTTCTAGGACCGCAGTAAGTCGCAAATGAACCTCTTGTGCTGCAGCTGCATTTTTCTTGCCTGCATCACGCAATTGTTGTAACCGTTGTTGCAAGCGCTCCGTATTGATTTTATGCATAACATTATCAAAGTCAGCATAAACAGGAACAAATTGTTCATACAATTGAACATATTTAGGACCTAATTGTTGCTCCTTAGCATAGTTATCTGTGGTATACCCTTTAGATTTATAGTATGCATCGAGCTCTTCGGCCACCGGTGTAATTTCATTCAATTTTGAAAGCAACTTATCTAAAGGCTCCTTCATTTCATCATAAGGAATACCGGCTTGCTTAGCCTCTTCTAATTCTTTTTGTAGCTGCTTAAAGTTCGGCGCATTAAAAACAGTTAAATGCTGCCCAGCTTTTAACTCATTAAGAGTTGGCGTATTCGCATAATCAAACATTACAGCCATGCGATTGTATCGGCTTACAGCTTTCACATATTGATTAAATAACTGCACCTGATCTTGCTCAGACCGTTGCGCAATTTCCTTACGGCTCTGTTCAGTACCCTGCCATAACTCTGACATACTACAACCGCTCAAAAATAATGGGGATGTTAATGTCGCCGCACACAACACAGCCATTGCTACCCTTTTACCAAATAGTTTCATGATGAATCCTCTCCTTTCATCAATACACAACCTAATTTATACATATTAATTATATCCTAATATGATTTTTATGAATAGGATTAATATATAAAGATCATATTTGATAACTAAAATGAATACGTAGTGCTAGGTGCCGTTGAAGCTTGGCTCTTAACACCGCTAGCCTTGCTATACACAACTGTCTTCGATACTACCTCTTGGTCTTATTTTGGCACAGACTGGTACACTGCTTTGCTCCTCATGGGCTGTGGTTTAACTACAGCAGTTCCTTTTATCCTTTTCTCCTACGGAGCTCAACTATTACCACTCAACCTACTAGGCTTTCTTCAATATTTAGCTCCTACAATTATATTTTTACTATCTATTTTCTATTTTGAAGAAAGCTTTGATATACCAAACATCATTGCCTTCTCCTGTATTTGGATAGCACTTGCCATATACACCATGTCCAATCAACCAAAGCAAACGAAATAATTAGCTATACAAAAAGCTGTATCAAATGACATTACCATTTGATACAGCTTTTTTACACACTAATATTACACTTATTTAATTTACCTCTTAGCCCTATTTATTCAATTCATGCTATTCATTATACAAAACTATATTGTCAAGTGACTAATAGGAACATAGGTGACCAATAGTCACCACTATAATGATACAAACGATGCTAGACTACAAATGAATAAACTATACGCCTAGCCATTGTTTAACACGTATATACGTGTTATAGTAAAAGGAGAACCTATGAAGGATAAAGATTTGCTTAAACTACTTCTACAAAATGGTTGGAAGGATGTACGGCAACGCGGTAGTCATCATCGTTTGAAAAAAGATGATCAAGTGGAAGTCATTGCCGTACACGGAAAAGATGTTCCTACAGGTTTATTACATGCTATTCTAAAACGAACAGGACTAAAATAAGGAGGCCCTATGAAATTTATATACCCTGCTATAATCCATGACGATGCCGATGGTTTCTGGGCTGAATTTCCCGATCTCGAATACACTAGTAGCACCGGCTCAACACTAACAGAATTAATAACCAATGCACAAGAGGCTATGGAGCTCTATATATTAGGTGCTTTAGAAGATGGACAAACTCTACCTACCCCCACATCTATTCGCAGCTTACCATGTACCGAAACAACATATCCTACATTAGTTCAAACAGATATTGATTTAGCTAAAAACAGTAAATCCGTAAAGAAAACCCTAACGATTCCTGCCTGGCTAAACGATAGAGCATTAGCTAAAGGAATTAACTTTTCTCAACTTTTACAAGAAGCATTAGTAGAGAAAACAATGTAATTTACATCATCAATTGCTCAGCCAAAATAGAGCTACTGTCCATAAAATAACTGGTAAAGTGAGGTACATGATGCAAAGCATCCACAGAATCGTTACGAAATAGAGCAATAAATTTTAGTACATATAACACATCAAACCATACGCTATGACAATCCTCTAATGTTGCCATATATACGGAGAGATGCTTCACAAAAAATGGAACTTTCACATCCATATCTATAATCCAACTAATGTTTTAAATCGTCCGTTATTGTGAAAGCGTTCAAAATGGTCTTGTTCGGCTGCAACAGCTTTTACAGAAGGATCAATTTTTATAGCCTTTTCTAGCCAATCAAGGGCCTTAGTATCGTCTCCTTGGTCTGCATAAATGGTAGCAATACCATACACAGACCAGGTGTTACTAGGGTCCTTTTCTAATACCTTTTCAAACCATTGTTTAGAATCATCTAACTGACCTTGTAGCTTATAGACCATGGCCATGTTATAGTAATTAGTCACATTGTTAGGATCTAAATCATAAGCCTTCTTAGTATCTGTCAAACCTTTAGCCGCATCACCGTTTAATGCTGTTGCAAAGCCCCGTACAGAATAGGCTTCTGCATTATTAGCATTGTCCTTAATGGATACGTTAGCTTCTTCTATGGCTTTCGCATACTCACCAGCGGATAAGGCTTGCTTTGCTGTAATTAGATGGTCATCTTTCTTAACAGCTTTACTATTTTCCGCACCAGATGTAGAGGAGCCTGTTGCAGTAGCGGAACTAATTGCATTTGATTCTGTTTTATTGCCATTCCCATTGTTACTACTCGTATTTTGATTCAATCCACATCCCGTAAGGGCTGTTATTAAAAGAAAGAAAAGTATAATTTTCTTCATTCAGAATTCTCCATTCTTAAATCCTATGCAAGTCTCCATATTTAAATCATATGTAAGACTCGATATTTAATCATATACAAGACTCCATAGCATGATGATATAATATGAAATACCTCCCGAAAGGAGGTGGTATATTGCAGGAGCTGTTTTATGCACTCTGGGGCACCTTGCTTGCCCCTATTATTGTTGCCTTAGTTGTAACTACCTACAGCTACTGGCTTAACAATAAAAACAAAAAATAAGCAAGAAAAAGGACGAGCTGCCACTCGTCCTTTTTTTTGGTTATATTGCAGGTAATTTCATACACTCTACTACCTACGTTTAGTATACCACATTTCTTAGAAAAATAAAGAATTAGCAATAAATCTCATAAAACCCCTAAAAAACTATTACTAGTTTTAACATAATTTGCGAGCAATATTAAAGCAGCATTAATATAAACTACCAGTTACTTTAACATAAACTACTAGCAACGTTAACGTAAATAGCAATAGATATATAAGACTTATTTCTTAGCCTTAGAACAACGATCTAATAAAAATGCAACGCCAACGAATGGGATGCCACCGTTTTCACCAAGACCGATTTCACAGGTAGAGCTGGAGCTTACGCCTAGTGTTGCACCGTATTCAGCGATTTCAGCAGCAAGGTCTTTGGTAGCACATTTGTTAAGTTCTGGTGTAAAGAACCCTTTTTGACCTGCAAAGCCATCGCATGCAAAGGATTTAATGTTGAATACATGGTCTGTACATAGACGAGCCAAATCTTCAATATATTGAGATTTATTCAAGGATTTAATCTTACATTGTTTGTGTACGATGACCCGTTCATCGCATTTTTCAATATCGAGATGAGGCACAACGTATTTACACAAGAATTCAGAAATATCGTTGATTTCTAAGTCTGGCATGTGTTTGAAAGCATGGTTGAAACATGCACTATGATCGATCACAATTGGATATTTACCGTTTTGAGATGCTTGCATCAATGCATCGTGTAAGTCCTTAACAGCGCGCTCATGAACGTCATCATAGTTTTCAAAACTCAAGCCACAGCAGAGGTTTTCGATATGTTGAGGGTAGATAATATCGATATGGGCCTTGTTGCAAAGGCTTTCCACTACTTGTTGCAAGCTGCGTTCATCGTCGTAACCTTGATTAGGTTTGAAAGCGCGGTTCGCACAAGTACTAAAGTATACAACCTTTTCAAAATTAGTCGGTTTAATACGGCTTCTCAATCTGTAACGATTGGCCTTAGGTGTAGTCTTAGGAATGTACGGAGTAATACCTGTTACACCATGTAAGCCTTCTGTAATCTTGGAAATCGCTTTTTGTGTAACGATAGAACCTGCAATACCTTCGAGACTTACGCCGGCACGAGCCATTTGAAGTGTAGTAGGGAAATTATCGTAAATCTTCTTAGCTAATTCCGGTGCTGGAGGATTGATGCGGCGCATGGATAATGCAATTTGAGCAGTATCGATGCTGAGCGGGCAAAGACCTTTACACATGGAGCACGCAGCACAGGTATCTACACCAAAATATTCATAGCCTTTTTTAAGTTCCGCAGCCAATGTGAAATTGCCTTCGTTTTCAAGGCGTTTTGTTTCACGCAACAATGCAATACGTTGACGAGGAGTCAATGTTAAATTGCGGCTTGGACAATGTTTTTCACAGAAACCACATTCCATACAGATTGTAAAAGCATCATCGATAACGCATTGAGCTTTAAGATTTTTCTTATACACATCTGGGTCATCAGTAATGATAACATCAGGATTCAAGATACGTTCAGGGTCAAAGATAGCTTTAATACGACGGTTGATTTCGTACGCTTTGCGACCCCATTCCATTTCAATAAACGGTGCCACCATGCGACCTGTACCATGTTCAGCTTTTAAAGAACCACCGAAACCAGAGACGCGTTCAGACATTTCTTTTACCAAGTCACCGAAGTTCTTAGTATCTTTAGGATCGCTGAAGTCAGGTGTGATGTTAAAGTGAACATTACCAGATAACGCATGGCCAAAGATTACGCCACCGTCTACGAAATCGTATTTGTGGAATAATTCGGTAAGCATTTCGATGCCCTTAGTGAAGTCTTCGATTTGGAAGCATACGTCTTCTGTAATAACAGTGGTGCCTTTTCTACGTTGACCACCAACGATTGGCAAAATGCCTTTACGGATAGCCCACCAAGAATCGTATTCTTTAGGATCTTGGGAGTAAAGACTTGGAATAGCTGTTGGAATATCTTTCAATTTATCTTTAATAAAAGCTAAGTTTTCATCGACAGTTTCTTTGGAGTAGCTTTCAGTTTGGAACAAGATGGCACTCGTACCTTCAGGCACTTCACGAACGAAGTCAGGCACATTATCTAAGGCTTGAACAGCGCGCAAGGACTGATAATCCATCATTTCCGCTGCAATAACCTTTTCACGACCCATATTAGCCAACGCTACAACCGCCAGGGATGCATCGTTCAATGTTTTAAAGAACATGAGACCACAGCCTTTATACGGTACGTCCTCAACAGTGTTATATACGATTTCAGACACGAAACCTAATGTACCTTCAGAGCCGATAAATAAGTGGTTGATGATATCGATAATATCTTCAAAATCAACAAGGGAGTTCAAGCCGTAACCTGTGGTATTTTTGATTTTGTACTTATGGTGAATCAAGTGTGTCAATTCTTCATCGGCCAAAATATCCTTACGCAATTGTAAGATATCCTCTACCATTTGAGGTTTTTCTTTTAGGAATTGATCAATACTCTTTTGGTCGGATGTGTCGAGAATGGAACCATCTAATAACACAACGCGAATGGACCGAATTGTTTTATAAGAGTTTTGCGCCGTACCACAGCACATACCAGAGGAGTTATTATTCAAGATACCACCTACTAATGCTGTGGCAAGCGTTGCAGGATCTGGACCAATTTTACGATTGTACGGTTTCAATAAATCATTCGCATCGGAACCGATAACACCGCATTCACATTTCAAGGCTTTCCCATCATCAATAACTTCCATTTTCTTGAAGCCATCATTACATACGATGAGCACATCTTCACTGGAGCATTGACCAGACAAGGAGGAGCCGGCCGCACGGAATGTAAATGGTGTCCCACATTGTTGACACAAACGAATAAGCCGTCTTACTTCTCGTTCATCTTCAGCTTTAACAACTACCTTTGGTAAATAGCTATAGCAAGACGCATCAACGCCATATGCATAACGACGTAAATGATCGGTGTATACGCGACCTTTACAAATCTCATTTGCCTCCTTGGCAAAACGTTCATAATCTCTAATAAGTGTACTCACTTCTATTTCCTCCTATCCTTTCTTAAGGAATCTATCACTTTTAGTATACGCCGTTCTCATTCTCCTCACTATAATTATGCATAATTTATATCCCTTCTAATAAAAATCGATATGCATTACCCTTTTATTCCCTCAGTTGAAAGTACATCTCATTAGCATTATCATATACCCATTTTTCCTCATATACAATCAAGAATCCTTATTTATTAAGCATGTATAGATATAGTCAGTAATTATATGCTAAAACCTCTCTAAATAACGATTCGTACTACCTATAATTCTATAGTAAATACATTACCAACATTATGCATAAAAATAGTATGATTTATATATTTTAAATTTTTCATTCTCATTTATAGTTTTCTATGACTTTTAGTTATACCCTTTTATAAAATGCTGAAAATACAGAAAGCCCTCTAATGATAAACGCTTACGAATCACCATTAGAGAGCTTTACTAAATTATGCTTATTAAAGATAGATTAATTATAAAACCATATTATCCCAAAATACCAGATTTAAGAATGAGGCGTACCGCCAATGCAAAGACAGCTATGCTCATGAGGGCGAGGATAGCTTTTGCTTTGAGACGTTTTGCAATACGAGCACCTACTTGAGCACCAAAGATAGCGCCAATACTAGTAGGGATAGCAATACTAAAAATGATGTGGCTTTCAATTAAATGTGTAATAACCCCCACCGTTGTTGATACGGCGAGAATAGATTGACTTGTAGCCGTTGCCATATGGGTAGGAAAGCCCATGAGATAAATCAAAGCCGGCACATGGATGAGGCCACCACCGATACCAAAGATACTCGAAATAAAGCCAACAAAAAAGCTAATACTAATACCGATAGATTTACTATAGCTCAACTGCTCAAGAGTAAGGCTTTCTTCCTTTCTTTCCCCTTTTCTAAAATTTTTAAAACCAATCAATACGGATGCACACAGCATAAAGCATCCAAAGGCGAACATAAAGCCTTTACCAGAGAACCATCCAGACATTTGGGCACCTAAAATAGCCCCCGGAAAGGTAGCAAGACTAAAGATGATAGCAGCGTTAATGTATACCTTTTTTTGCTTAAGATAAGCTATAGATCCAGAAATGGCGTTACACATAACAGAAAAAAGCGATGTTCCTACGACCATAGATGGAGACCACTCTGGGAACCAGTACATAAAGAGAGGCACAAACACAAGGCCCCCACCGGCACCGATGATGGTGCCAAGCATAGCTGCTAAAAAACCAACTACGGTAAAGAATATATAAAATATCACTATATTATCAAGCACATTAAGACCTCCCATGCCGTTTGAATTATTGTTTCTCCATATATACAAAGGATAATCCCGTGTCATCCTGTATTTCTCTAACGGCTTTATACCCCATGTTTGTATATAACTTTATATTAATCCAGCTTTTTGTACATGTATATAATACGCGCCGATCTTGGCTACATTGTTCATCCACGAATGCCAATAATTTCCGAGCCAATCCTTGTTGCCGATAGTCTGGATGCACCATCAAGCGACCGACCTCTACTACGCCAGCATCATATTGATAACGAATGCCTCCGATTATCTTCCCCGCATCATCTACCATTTTATAGGTATGCCACTGGTTGAAAGTACCTCTATAATCCTCTTCCGACTCCATCAATGCAGGGACCATTCGACTAGCAATCATTTCCGCTTCACTTTCAAAAGTAAGCAATTGTAATCGATATAATTCTAATATATCTGACTCGGTAGCTTTTACAATCTTCATCTACTAACACTCCTAGTTAGATTGGAAATACGTCTTCGCCGCTTTCAACCGGCCTCGTTCACAAGAGACTTGTAATTCATCCCCTGGTTCGAGTTTTACATCGCCTAATGGCACAATGTAGGTACCATTACGGCGAATACTTACGATCAATGTACCATCTGGTAATGCCAAGTCTTGTAACTGTACATCCGTATAGTTTGCCACCACAGGCACCTTCGTTTGAAAGAAGGTTTGCACCGATTCTAGATTGCTTTGACCACTCATGGCTTGCAACAAGGAATCGTAAATCGGCGGTTCTTTTAAAAGATCCGCCACAAGATAAGCCACTAGCGTAACGGTACCGATAGCATAAATATTAGAGAAACTATTTGTCATTTCAAGGACGAGCAAAATCGCCAAGATGGGAGTACGCATAGCTGCGGCCAACATTCCGCCCATGGCACAGATAACGAACTGTGGTACAAAATCAGGAGAAATAAGTCCTAAGGTTGAAAGTAAGCTTTCACAAAAAGCACCTGTTGCAGCACCAATCACGAGCATGGGCAAAAATATGCCCCCTTGAGCACCACTGCCATAGCAGAAGGTGGTAAGTAAAATCTTGCCTAATACGATGCCACCTAAGAGCAATACGCCATGAGATTGAAAGGCAAGCTGACCCACAAGGTCATTGCCCCCACCCAAGAGGAGCTGCGAATCAAAGCCAATGGCTGCCACCGCCACAAAGGTAAGGGCTAATTTCAAGAATCGAGAACATTTGAGCCAGTCAAAGAACCTCTTGAAAGCAAAAATCATACGGCAAAATAACACGCCACATAGCCCCATGATAACACCAACCATGAGTAGTATCGGGAAATATTCAAGAGGAACCCCTGAGGTCACCGTAAAGCCCAGCGCTGGTGTAAGTCCAAAGATACTAACTGTAATATAGTTAGAAATCAAAGTTGCCACGAAGGTTGGTACAACGAGATACGGATAAAAGCTTTTATGTACCTCTTCAAAGACAAACATCGCCCCCGATACGGGCGCACTAAAGGCAGCTGTTAAGCCTGCCCCAGCACCTGCGGATGTCAAAATACGCTGTTCTCGTAGTCCCGAATTCATCCAGTAGGACACAATCTTCCCAGCAGAGCCGCCAATCTGTACGGCTGGCCCTTCACGACCTACGGAAAATCCTGCAAAGCCGGTCAGTACGCCACCAATCATTTTAGATACTAGTGTCCGATAGGGCTTCATATCAAAGAGACCTAACATCTCCCCTTCAATTTGCGGGATACCAGAACCACCAGACAATGGGGCCCATGCGAGCAATCGATCTACAATAAACGCAAAAATGACCATTACCACAAGCCAACCTATGGCCCATTCCATAGTAATATCATCCATCAAATGCCACCTGATATGCTCTGATTCAAGTATCAAATAGCGGTATGATGCCCCAAAAAAACCTGCAATCACCCCAACAAGAGCACCCTTTGCAATGAGCTCCGTTAAGAGCACTCGATTCATGGACATATCTGCCAAGGTAGAACTACGCTTATTAAATTTCCATAATTTCATAACATCCTCCTTAGCAGTGACCAAAACCAACCGTTCCTCTGCCGACATAGGTCTACACGAACTATGCATTCATATCCTTAGTATACTTATGTAAACCACCATTTTCAAGAAAGGATTACGTATAAAAATAGCTTTCTCACGTGACACGAGATCAAAGGTCCGAATCACAAAACAATAGATAGCGCTTTAAACACAAAGCTAGCCACCTCTAAAAAGAGATGGCTAGTTTTGTTAAGCAAGTGTGTAAATGTATTTTCTTTACACATTCGGAGGCATTTGAAATATGTAAAGACGCTAATTAGAATATGGATTCATAGATGCCGATTATTTCTTCTAAAGAGGCATCCCGTGGGTTACCAGGTGTACATGCATCGTTGAAAGCAGATTCAGCTAGGAATGGAATGTCTTCCCGTTTTACGCCTGCTTCGCTAAGAGATTTAGGAATACCTACGTCATCAGCTAATTTCTGAATTACGTCGATAGCCGCTTGACGATAGGTTGCTTCATCCATAGCATCTACATTAGGAACGCCCATAACGCGAGCGATTTCACGATATTTTTCACCTGTAGCAGGAGCATTGAATTTCAATACTGCTGTTAACAACATCGCACAAGCCTTACCATGAGGGATATCGTACACAGCACTTAATGGATGAGCCATGGAGTGAACAATGCCGAGGCCAACGTTGGAGAAGCCCATACCCGCGATGTATTGACCTAAAGACATAGCTTCACGGCCTACATAATCGCCAGCCACAGCGCTACGCAAGGAACGACCAATGATTTTGATAGCTTTCAAATGGAGCATATCAGTTAGCTCCCACGCACCTTTTGTGATATAACCTTCTACGGCGTGTACGAGGGCATCCATACCTGTGGCAGCGCAAAGGCCTGTTGGCATAGACGCGGACATATCAGGATCCACGATGGCAACGATTGGGATGTCATGAGGATCAACGCAAACGAATTTGCGGTTCTTTTCAACGTCTGTAATAACGTAGTTGATAGTAACCTCTGCAGCCGTACCAGATGTAGTAGTAACAGCGATGATTGGCAAGCACGGATTCTTAGTAGGCGCTAAACCTTCAAGGCTGCGTACATCGGCGAACTCAGGGTTCGTAATAATAGTAGCAATCGCCTTGCTTGTATCGATCGGGCTACCGCCACCAACAGCAACGATAACATCGGCGCCAGCCGCTTTACAAGCCTCAACACCAGCTGTTACGTTTTCGATGGTAGGATTTGGTTTGATACCGTCGTAGACTTCATAAGCAATACCTGCCGCATCAAGCAAATCCGTAACCTTTGTAGCCACTTTAAATTCAAATAAATCTGGCGTAGATGTAACGAGGGCCTTTTTGAAATGGCGATTCTTAATTTCGTTCACAATCTCCTGAATCGCGCCTTGCCCAAAATAAGACGTGCCGTTCAACATTATTCTCCGAGCCATATACCTCACTCCTAACAAAACAAACTATACAATAAAAAATAAACCGACAGAGAATCACTTTACTTATTAATTCTCTATCGGTTTAATAAAATCCTTGAAAGCTCGTTATGTATACACTATATATTTTATTATTTTAGTGCTTCTAATGTTTGTTTCCACTGAAGCGTTAACTCCATTTTAGCAAGAACTTGATTAAACTGTATAATTGGTAAACTTTCTTTTAAAAGTAATAACTCACTTATAATCTCATCAATAATGCTTTTATATGCTATTCGTGGTAATAATAATCTCAAAGAAATCAATACTCCATATACAGAAGATTCACTCCCCTTTGGATTAGGCACAAAATAATATGTTAGTTTTTTTATCGTCTTCTTTGGACCTATAATCCTATGATTATAAAGGCGATCTCCATGTGCACATACATTTCTATATCCTACCAAAACATCTAATATTTCACTAAAAATAGGTATTAAGGTTGAAGTTGGATTCATTATAGAAATCCGATACTCAGTCATATATTCCTTATGTATGTCTTCCAAGATTTTCTCCTGTATGTTAGGAGTAATTAATTTATAAAAATTCGTAATCTCACCAAATGTAAGCTTTGTTACTAAAACCCATAAAGGTAAATCTTGATGTGTCGTTAAATAATGGGAAAACATAGTGTGTCTTGCATTACGTTGTGTAGCATTTGATAATTTTGATACCAACTCTGTAGCTTTAGGTAAATTAGTCTTAGAAAAATTATTTACATTTAAATGGCTGAATTCAGATGTATGCACTTCGGAAAAACGATAAGATACTTTCGTGCAAATATTTTGCTCTGCTTGTAAAAGAGCCTTTAATAAAATAATTCGAAGGTTACGGTCAAAACAATATAGCCCATAAATCTGAAAAAATGTTGTTCCCGTTATATAATAGTCATCTCCACTATTAACTGTAGCGTTATTATCTAAAAAAATATCTTTGTAACCATTAATTATTGAGTAATAATTATCTCTAGCTAAAATTCTCTTTACTCGACCGCCCTCAATTCCCTTTTCAATCGTAATATTCCGTTTTCTCATCAAGCGTAATAGGGAATCTAAAGACTTAAAAGGCTTAGACATAAATCCCTCCTACAAACAAAAAAACTCGCCGACCCTTGGGTCGACGAGTGTTGCGCGTTACCCGTAAGTTTCGCACAGTTTCTCTGTGTATTAACTATAACAAAGTTCTCCCTTGAGTGTCAACTCAGATTCGCCGTCCATGAATAGTATTTCCACTGTCTATATTCGTGATATACTCTTAAAATTCCTTCCTTAAAATAAGAAATTCTAAGAAATTTTATTCATTTTCATGAGCAAAATCCGTTTCACCGATTCATCGAGTCGTTCTTTCGAGATACGACCGTCTTTCACGGCTTTCATAAGGCCGTTATAAGCCTCTTGCATGTGTTCGTATTCGTGACACACGAGCAAGATATCACTGCCGGCGAGGATGGATTGCACCGCCATATCGCCAAAAGTATAGTGATTTGCAAGGGCCCCCATGTCCATATCGTCCGTTACCACAACGCCATTATAGCCTATGTCCTTGCGCAACCAATTGGTAATAATCGCTTTCGATAAACTAGCAGGATGATCTGGATCGATTTTTGGGTACATCGCATGAGACACCATGATTGTATAGGTATTCGATTTAGACTGTTTGATAAGGTCTATAAATACCTTTGTGTCCTCTGAAAGCAATGTTTCTTTAGAGGCAGGAACGATACTTGTGTCCGCGTGCAAGTCTACATCAGTCTTACCAATGCCCGGAAAGTGCTTATAGGAATACCACAAGCCCGCTTCATCGTAAGCCTTGCCAACGGCGCCTGCATAGCGAACGACCTCATCAGGGCTCGTACTATAAGAGCGACCATAGGTTAATCCTAAGTCCGCCACAGGAGCAAAGTTAATGTTAAAGCCCAAGTCTTTTAGTTCTGCACCAGACTGTTTTGCCAAGGATACAGCTTGCTCAACGGGCATTTTGCCTACCTCTTCAGCGGGAGGAACCTTGATGAGCTTATCATCCATGCGCGCTACTGCACCGCCCTCTTGGTCGATGCCGAGGAACAATGGCATTAAACCGGCGCTTTTACCAGCCTTATTAATATCTGTAATGAGCGTTTTAACTTGATCCTTAGACTCCATATTACGATCAAACAAGATGATGCCGCCCACGCGGTACTCGTTGAGCATAAATTTAGCGTCATCGTTTAGCGTTGTGCCGTGAATGCCAATCATCAACAATTGGCCCACCTTGTCTGCATCGGACATATTAGCCACTAACTTGTCCACCTTTTGCTCTGGTGAAAGCTCGCTTTGTGCCACGGACTCATAAGTCACAGGCTCTGCCTTTGAAGTAAATGGATTATGTAAACCGCAGCCCGTTGTGAGTGCTAATGCACCAATCATAGTAGCTGCTACGAAACGTCGAAACATGCATACCTCCCTTAAATCTCTAAAAAGTAATATGTATAGTATATCAAAAAATATAAACGAGCCCAACATAATCAATACACGACAAGCAGCAGTATAGTACATGCATCTTACAAAACAAAAAGATTGTTACTCGAAAACCCAACGGGTATATCCATTGAGAGAATCAAATAACAATCTTTATATGTTTCATTTTTGTTGTGTAAACATTATAGTTTGCATTTTGGAGTGTAAACTATGTATCTTACATTTTGGATGTATAAAATGTGTATGTTACATTTCGCAAATTAAATTTTGCCTTGCTCTTTCATTTCCGCTAAGAGCTTTACGATACGAGGCCCACAGCCTTTGCCACCGCAAGCGCCCGTGCCAGCACGAGTTGCTTCTTTTACTTGTGGAAATGTATGAGCACCATCTAAAATGGCTTCTTTAATCGTTTTGCGCGTAATACTACGGCATGTGCACACCTTTGTAAGCTTGTCCAGAATCGCCTCTGGCACTTGATTTTCTTCAAAATTCATATGTAATTCCTCATTTATTCACTTGAATATCTATATACGGTATTGATTTAATATATCGATTTACGTGTCGATTTAGTGTATTGATTTACATATCGATGTAGTGGATCAATTTACTCTATCAATAGTATCTAATAATACACTGTAATATTAATATATCGAAAATTTACGATTTCTGTACTTAGTATATCATACTTAGCAAATTATATCGATACTTTTTAATATAGTGAGGAATGTAAAATAAAATTTGAAAGATAGGACTTACCATAAAGTGTTTACTATATAGTATTTTCTACATAGTATTACCATATAGCTTTTACCATATCAGCCTTAATCTAAATCCTATAAAATAATGCTCACGATACGGTCAAAGAATTGTAAAATCGTTTGTTGTAATGGAATGAAAATCTTATCTGCAATAGGTGTATTAAGCAATAAGATAAGTACAATCAAGCTGACAAAGCTTAACCGTTCCAATGTAAATTGCAAATCCCTAGGCAACAAGCTTGTAATAATGCGACTACCATCAAGTGGTGGTATGGGCATCATATTGAGAATGGCAAAGTTAATATTATATACAACAATCAGTGTCAGTACTAACTCTAATGATTCATTTGTCAACAAGCCGTAGCTTTCAAGAAAACGAAGTGCTAAGTAGCCTAAAAAGGCCATCAGCACATTAGACGCAGGTCCCGCAATAGATACTAAGGTATAATCTGTGCGAGGATCGCGGAAGTTAGACGTATCAACCATTACAGGCTTAGCCCATCCAAACCCACCGATAAGAAATGCTATAGAGCCGATTAAATCAAGGTGAGCCACGGGATTCAATGTCAAGCGGCCCATGGAGCGCGGCGTAGAGTCGCCGAGCATATCTGCTACCTTGGCATGAGCAAATTCATGCCCTGCAGCTGCAATGATAAGCGCTGGAATAGACGCTAAAATCATCGTTAAACTAATACCAGAAAATAACATAAAACTCCTTTATTGTTTGGCTTCCCATGCAGTAAAGCCCTCTTGAATGCAACGAAGGGCATTTAAGGTACGGGGATAGCCGATATACGGCACGAATTGGGATGCGATATTAATCAAATATTGTTTGCTGTTCCCTACGTTCAAATTACCTTCTACATGAGCCTTGACTTGAGCTTCACAGCCACCTTGAGCCGCAAGGAAACAGAAGGTAATCATTTCACGATGAGCCACGCTAAGGCCTTTACGCGTATAGTAATCGCCGAACATATTGGCAAGCCATTTGTTGATATGACGAATATCTTCTGGTCCTTCTTGGTAAGAATTGCGCATAGACTCCCCAAAGATTTCCACTTGTTTTTCTACGCCTTTTTCAAGACGAGACTCTCCAGTGATTGTGCTGCGAGAGGGATCAGCAATAGCCTCTCCTCGATAGTCAAAAATCTTATTGGTCACCTTAAAGAATGGGCGCACACGTCCGATGCCAAGATAGGGCACCGCTTGATAAATGAGCTCTACCACTTCATCAGGAATAAGGCCAAAGTTTAATCCTGCCGGTAGCATTAATGCATATTCATCAACAGCGGAGGCGCCTACTAATGTAGCGAGAATGGCTAAGAAGCGATCCTTTGCCGGTACATTACGGCCTTCTTCGGTGATGACTTCATCAAAGGCAAAATTATCAAACAATATTTCAAACTCTGGATCAATATAACCTGCTGGGGCTGCAATATCAGGGAACATACGCTCCGTATAGGCTTGAGCAAATTCAGATTTAGACATAAAAAACCTCCATAAACAACACTGGTGAAAGCCCAAAAGGAGCTTTCACCAGCAATAGTTATGTAATTATTACGGCACGGGCCATCAGATTATAACGCTGGGAATTCGAAAGTTGTGCCGTATACTTCTTTCCAAGCAGCCATGAACATATTGAACTCATTTGTTCCAGGTTGAATTTGGTAAACTTGACCATCTGGAGCGTAACGATATACAGTATGTAAGCTTGGATTAACAAGATATTTGAACAATGTAGCTTCCCCGTATTGGTTATTATGCATGTTAATTACATTAACACCAAATACGTTGTTACGGCTGCTATCGATACCTTTAAACTCAGATGCTTTATCAAAGAAATACGTTTCTGTACCATTTGCACTATTTGGAACCTCTGGGTAGTTAGCTAACCCATTCCAGTTTGCTGCGTTTGCAACACCACCTACTAATAATGTACCGGCTAATACAAATGCACCTAATAAATTTTTATTCATAATGATCTCCTTTGTGCCACGAGAGCAAATCACGAATCAGTCATACTCTCACATGACTTGAATACAATACGCTATATGTATAGTATATCACATTTTTAATAAAATTTTTAGATTTCCAAGGTTACAGAATATATGCATATGAGATTGTATCAAATTAGCCCTTCATGTTCTCTGCTGTTTTTGCATTTGCGTTATCGATTGCTTCTAGCAATTTATTAAGCAACATACGCAATTGACGTGTCTCTTCTACGTCAAATATAGGACCTGACGATTCAGCCAAGCGGCGTGGTATATGAACCGCTACATCACGTAATGCTTTGCCCGTATCAGTAAGGGTTACCATAACTACGCGTTCATCTTGACGACTGCGTTTGCGTTTCAAGAATGCTTTGGCTTCTAATTTCTTTAAAAGCGGTGTTAATGTACCGGAATCAAGGCGCAATACTTGTCCCAATTCCTTAACGGATAAATCACCATATTGCCACAATGCCATCATTACGATGTATTGAGTATATGTCAAATTTAAAGGATCTAAGTGACTACGATATGCATTAACAATTTCCTTTGCCACTACATAGAGTGGAAAGCTCAATTGATTTTCCAATCTTAAATATTCTGAATCAGGAACATCTTCTTTATGTTTGTACCCTTCAAGTACACCAATTTCTGCCATATTCTACCTCCATATGCACACAATTATCTACTAATTAATTGTACACAATTTTACGGTAAACAGTCAACGCAAAAAGCCCACTTTGAACAGATATTTTTAAATTTGTCAATTAATTAATATTTATTTTCTTATTCGTTAAGAATTAGGCACTTCTATAGAATTAATAGGAAGAAATTATACGTCCCCTACTAGGTCCTTCCTTGTAGTATAATAAAAGAAACTCTATATCAGATTCCATTTGTCACAGGAGGCCCTCATGAATACCTTAGAATGTATTAAAACTCGTCATAGTACACGTAACTTTAAAGCTGATCAATTATCTCGAGAGCTCATCGATCAAGTGCTCGACGCAGGTCGCCGTGCTCCATCTGGTGGCAACACACAATTAACACATTACATGGTTATCACAAACCAAGATGTGCTCAACGAGTTAGTAACACTCGTTCAGGAAGAATACGGCAAAATGCCGATTACAGAAAATACTTTACCTTATATGGTGAATATCATTAAGATGTCCGCCGAAGGCAAATTTGTATTCAACTATAATGCACCTGGGCTCATCGTATTAGCTAGTCAAGCAAACTATGCTAATAATTTTGCTGATGTATCTTGTGCTATGCAAAACATGATGCTTGCTTGCAATGAACTTGACCTTGGTAGTTGCTGGGTTAACCAAATCCGTCATCTTCAAGATAATGAACGCATCCAAGCCAAAATGCGTGAACTAGGTCTTAGCGAAGACGAAAAAGTCTACGCTAGCCTTGCTATCGGCTATCCAGATATGCCAACCGGCCTTAACCGCCGCGAAATCGAACCAAAAGGCTATCCTGTAACATATATTGATTAAAGATACTATTAGTTTCTTAGCTATTCCTATAAGATAATTAGGTCAATACAAAAGCGCTATCTATCCCACAACTCTAATTGAGTTTGTAAAATCTACCATGCCCCTTCAAATACGCGTTTGCGTGCTGCTTTTACGAGTACGGAATGATCATCCTCTACTACGTGATTAGATTTGTAAGCCCATCGTAAGAGTAGTGCAGAGTTCGCTACTACGAGAAGACTACCAGCGTTATGAACAAGGGCGCCCCAAACTGGGGATAATGTACCAATCGTAGCCAAGATGATAGCTACAAAGTTTAAGATCAAGGAGAAAGAAAGGTTGATTTTAATGGTAGTCATCATGCGTTTAGACAAGGCTACGAGGTGAGGAATTTCTTTAATATTGTCATTTACGAGGACGATATCTGCTGCCTCTACAGCGATATCGCTACCAACACCGCCCATGGCGATACCCACATCGGATTTTTTAAGGGCTGGTGCATCGTTTACACCATCCACAGCAACATATACAATGGATGCACCTCGATTCAAATGCTCATGAACAGCCTCTTTCACAGAGTCAGCAATAGAAATATTAGACAAGGTCATCATTGCTTCATTACCAGCCAAAACGGCTTTATCTTGTAAAGTCGCCTCTAAGCCTTTGCCAGGAACCATACGGAAGGAATATATGGAATCGAAGCTTTCACCATAACGAGTAGCAAAGCCATTCACGATAGCTTTGCCCAATGGATGCTCAGATTTAGTTTCTACCGAAGCAACCAATCGATACAACTCATCAGTAGGCATGGAACCCACAGTCTCAACGGCGCTCACCTCAGGTGTACCATAGGTCAAGGTACCTGTTTTATCAAAGGTCATCGTATCAACCTTCGCCAAGCGTTCCATAATATTACCACGACGCACGAGGAAACCGTGTTGGCTCGCATTAGAAATAGCCGCCATAATCGCTGCCGGCGTTGCCAATACGAGAGCACAAGGACAGAACACAACGAGGATGGTTACGGCACGAATGATTTCTCCAGTTACCACATAGGTGCCAACCGCGGCCAATAACGCAATCACTACAATCCATGTGACCCAACGGTCAGCCAAGCTAACGATTTTCGCATTACCTTGTGTCAATAACAAAATATGTACAATTACTCATATACACTCAAAAGTACAGGAAAAATGCAAATTCAATGAGATTATATTATTCATGCATAGCCTCATTACGCAAATGCATGAACAGTTATTCATATATATATTTGCAAATTGATATTTTTTACATAGAAGATATTTTGATATTTTCAACCTATTCAATACTATTTCACCCTAATTAATGTTATCCATAATTCAGTTTTCTAATAACTATTTATTATAATAAAAAATTAAGTATAGTCGACTACATACCCTACATGGTATTATTACAAATGACATGTTGTAGAAAGGATGTGTAACGATGTCGATTTTCTCTCCTGCTCCTCATATTGAACGTTTACCAGAGGCGCAAATCGATTCCACCTACAAACGTCTTCGACGCGAAGTCTTTGCAGGTACATTTATTGGTTATGCTACATTCTATTTGATCCGTCAAAACTTTAGTTTAGCTGTTCCGTACATGATTGCTGAGTACGGCTACACCAAAGCGGATCTTGGTATAGTTATGACCATCTTATCCGTAGCTTACGGCGTAAGTAAATTTGTTATGGGTAATGCGTCTGACCGCTCTAACCCAAAATACTTCTCCACAGTAGGTCTATTGCTTAGTGCTTTAGTTATGTTATTATTCGGCACCTTACCAGGTGTTATGAGCAGTATTCCTATCATGTGCGTTCTTGCCTTATTAAACGGTTGGTTCCAAGGTATGGGCTACCCTCCATATGCGAAAAACATGGTAACTTGGTTCTCCCGTTCCGAACGCGGTGCTTGGTGGTCCTGGTGGAACGTTTCCCACAACCTAGGTGGCGGCATCATCGCTCCTCTTGCTACGCTTGGCATCTACCTATTCGGTACATGGCATAGTATCTTCTTCTTCCCTGCCCTTATCTCTATCGTGCTAGCGATTATTACCTTTGTATTGTTGAAAGATACGCCTCAATCTTGTGGCTTACCACCTATCGAAGAATACAAACATGAAGTCGTTCATACACATACAGAAAATGAAGAAAAAAGTACTTTTAAAGAAATCTTCTACAAATATATTTTGCATAATAAATACTTATGGTATCTTGCGATTGCAAATATCTTTGTATACTTCATCCGTTACGGCGTAGTTAGCTGGGCTCCGACCTATTTAACCGCTGTGAAAGGCTTCACAAAAGAAGGTTCCCGTTGGGCTTACTTCTTATACGAATGGGCTGGTATTCCAGGCATGCTCGTAAGTGGCTACTTGAGTGACCGCGTATTCCGTGGCCGTCGTGCTCCAGCTACGATTTGCTTTATGTTATTCGTTATCTTGGCGATCCTCGTGTACTGGTTTAACCCTGCAGGCAATATTCTCATCGATAACTTAGCACTCATCGCTATCGGCTTCCTCATCTACGGTCCTGTTATGATGATTGGCCTTCAAGCAGCAGATATGGTGCCACGCGTAGCAACAGGTGGTGCTACTGGCCTTACAGGCCTTCTTGGTTACCTCATCGGTTCTGCCGGTGCTGGTGCTTTCATGGGTCTCATGGTTGACCTCTACGGTTGGGATGGTGGTTTCATTGCCCTCGTTGGTGCATGTATCCTATCCATCGTATTCCTACTCCTCACCCTTGGAGACAAAGGACAACAATAGAATATGTACTGTATAATACGTAATGTATAAATACGTACTGTACAACTTACTGTTGTATATACAAAACTCCCCTAGTAATACTTATGATTACTAGGGGAGTTTAATTATTTATGCGATGCACAAGGAGCCGTTTAATACTTTCAAATTATACACGAGACCAAGTCGCGCCAAGCCATGCAATGCAGCAGCCGTTACAGGATTGATAGTTCCTAACACGCCAGCACCGATGATGGCAACATGGAACAAAATGGACACGATGAGTAAGCCCAAATGACATTGTTTCGCCTCTTTTGAAAGCCCCGCTGTTGGAGAGTTTTCATCTACGAGAGAACCCATCATGAGTGCCACAAGAACGAGTTCCAAAGAGCATGGGCAAAGGATAACTAGCAATGTAATGGTATGCATAAAGTTCTGCGTCAATGCATAGGAACCCATGGAAAGCAACATGACAGCCACAACAATAACAGATGAATAATTGTTGATACCCTGACGCAAGGCTACAAGCTGTGTAGGCATGGTCGGCAACATATCATCATCCAATGTATAATGTACGTCGCCCGTAATAAGCTGCTCTAAGAAAAAGCCCCCATGTACGATGAGTCCTACATAAGCCGCCGTATGATAATCTCCAATCGCAATAAGCGCCACCATGGCTATCACGATGAGAAAATTAGCATGAATCTCTAAATGATCCAAAATACTTTGCACGCTGTTAATGAGCAATGGCAAGCCACAAATGATGACCGTTACCCACGCCAAATCAATAGCTGGGTTCATAGGCTCCGTAAGCGCATCTAATATAATAAATAACAAGCCGAGTGCCAAAATAGCCCCCTGCGTACGCAGAGAAACCTGCGCTGATAAAGACTGTAAAAACTTCATATAGACCTCTCTATAAATGAGATACCGGCCTTACTTAATCCGGAAATAAAATACAAAACAATTTGTTAAATAGTAAGGTACACCCATGCAATATGACACTAATCTTGTATTAATATCGTACTAATATTAACCTAACAGTAATCAACTACCGATCTGGAGTACCTTTTGTTTCTATTCTAAATTTTATAGTACCCATAGGGGTATATCTATTGTGTAAATATTATACAAAATATATAAGTTATATACAAATCAAAATTTTTGATAAATGAAAAATATCTTAACCGTAAAAGAGATCCTAGTCGTGAGCTCTAATTTCTTTATTAAAACGTAGAAAGAACAGGTCCCTAAAAACGACTTAGCTCGCTATGGAGGTTGTTTAATATGTCCTAGTTGAAGATACTAATTTTATATTAAATGGAAAAGCCCCTATCTCTAAAAATGACTTAGCCTCCCTATAGCCCCCGGTTGTTGCTCTAATTTCATAAATTGTATAAAAAAGGAACGGACCTATCTCTAAAAATGACTTAGCTCGCTATGGAGGCTTTTAGAGATAGGTCCGTTCCAACCCAATACAATATGAAATTAGAGCTTCAATGCCTCAATCCATTCTGCTTCTTTAAATCCAACGAGTACTTTGTCTTCAAGAACCAAGATAGGACGTTTTACAAGCATGCCATTAGATGCTAATAAAGCTAGTTTTTCTTCTTCACTAAGGTTTGGCAATTTATCCTTTAATTGTTGTTCACGGTAAATCATACCAGAAGTATTAAAGAATGCTTTCAAATCCTTGCCAGATTGTGGATACCAAGCAGCGATTTCCTCTGCTGTAGGATTTTCGGACTTGATGTCACGATCTGTGTACTTAATTTTGTGATCATCTAAGAATTTCTTTGCTTTTTTGCATGTTGTGCATTTAGGATATTCAACGAATAACATAGGTTCTCCTTATATCAATATTCAATGTTGTAACAACTTACTAATTTAAGATAATTTTACCAAATACATCGAAAATTATCAATCTCTTATTGACAGTCTACGGGTTCTAATGAAGCACAATGTGTAATAGAGGATAATACTTCATCCATACCCTCACTAAGTTTTGCGGTACGCAAATCAACATCCATCTGTAAACGCAAGAAATACCCTTCCGAAACACCAAAGTATTTCGCTAAACGCAACGATGTATCTGCTGAAATAGACCGTGTACCATTCAATATTTCTTGAATCCGTGAAACAGGCACATGTATATCCTTAGCTAATCGATATGCAGATAGTCCTAATGGATCCATAAACTCTTCCTTTAATATTTCACTAATGGTAGGTGTAGGAATAAACTTTTCCATATTAATTTCCTCTCTATTAATGATAATCTACAATTTCTACATCATAAAAACTACTAATATCTTTCACTTTAAAACACAGTCTATATTGACTATTAATCCGCAAACTATACGGTCCAAATCGATCACCTTGCAACAACTCCAAGCGATTACCTGGTGGCCAACGTAAATCTTGTAATGATTCAGCATTATCTAACAATAGTAATTTACGAAGAGCTAGTCTTTGTATAAACGGAGAAAAGCGTTTGGAAAAGCTTTGATAGTAAACTTTTTCTGTTTCCTTATCCTTAAATCCGATAATCATAGAATCTCTCCTTTGATTATACCTGTTAAACAGGTATAATTCAATAACATATACTTGAAGAATAACTATACATAGAATTGAAATTATTCTACAAACAATTTTGGTAAAAGAATTCTATAAAACATCATTTAAATCCTACACTTGCGATGACTCTATTGGTCACCTATTTCGGAATGTAATAAATTTACCTTATTTTCATAATTGAATTAAAACTATCATTAATTCGCACATCTACTAAATTGATTTTAAAAAGTAAAAAGACCTACATCCTCGACCGTATCATGTACAAAGTACACATCAAAGGTTCAGAGAATATAGGTCTCTTATAAAAATCTATATATTATTGTAATGCTAATTATAGCAAAAATGTAAGCCCCATTGCCATGAAGATGGCTGGCAAAAGGTTTGCAATACGTACTTTACCAGGCCAGATGAGGTCGATACCAACGCAGAAAATCAGAATAGATCCGACGTAGGATAGGTTATCGATGGCACTAGGTGTCATCAGAGGCGCTGCAATATGTGCCATTGCCGTGATGAGCCATTGCGTAATACCTACAGGAATAAAGGAGAACAGCGCCCCTTTTCCCATAGAAGATACCATAACCATAACGATAATACCATCGAGGATGCCTTTCAATAATAGCGTTTGATAATTTCCAGTAAGGCCGTCTTGAATAGAGCCCAGTACCCCCATAGCACCTACGGTAAACGTCAAAGATGCAGTAATAAAAGCATGTGTAAACTTTGGATCACCAGCATTGCCAGTGCGAGCTTTCACCCAATCGCCAAACACGGTAATCCAATGATTAAGATCGATAATTTCGCCAATCACGGCGCCTACGACCATGCTAATAATCATCAATAGCGGCCCCGTTGTTTGTAGAGATCCGTTGACAATGACGAGCATATACCGCATGGCCCCGCTCATACCGAGGAGGAGCACGATAATACCGCTCACAATCATGAGCGTCTGCTTTAAATTTTCTTTCATAAAGCGACCAAATGCGAGGCCACATAGGCTACCAGCTATAATGAGACCAATGTTAATGGCCGTTCCCAAACCAATCATATATTTCCCTTCTTTAATTGTGAAAGTAACACTATCAATTTACTTCAGTATAACAACTACATCGAAAGAAATCAATCTAATTACTCCTCTTATAACATTATATACAGCAAAAAGCCTCTACCCAATAAGGTAGAGGCTCTGTATAGTTTATAGCGTTGAGAGAGAACTAATGATAGACCCGCTTAGGAGAGAGAGAGTATATGTGTTTATATAAAGCGGGCCAACATGAGATGAGTCGCTATCGCCTCATCAATTTTAGTGTACACCCAATTCCACATAACAACAAATTCAATTATGTAAACTCAATCATGCGCAAAAACTATTGTTAACTAATCTCTGCTTATCTCCCTTAAGCCTCATCGTCTACAGGTAAACGTACGATATCTGCTGTTTTATTAATCTCCTCAAAACAAGGGCAGTCTTTACCGTGATCATTGATGAGACCACTGGCTTGTAGGTGTGAATAAATTGTTACAGGCCCTACAAACTTAAATCCCCGCTTCTTTAAGTCTTTGCTAATCCGCGTGGATAGACCATTTTTAGTAGGAAAATGCCCTTCAGGATGGTTTTCATAAATAATCGTTTTATGATTTGTAAATCCCCAAATATAATTACAAAACGAACCAAATTCAGATTGAATACGTTTAAAAGCCGCAGCATTATTGATGATAGCTTCAATTTTAGGACGATGTTTAAGCATCCCCTCCGTCTGCATGATGCGTTCAATGTCACTTTCACCATAAACAGCCACCGCATCAATATCAAAATAATCAAAGCATTCTCGAATGATATCTCGTTTATTTAAGATCGTAAGCCAACTGAGGCCACATTGGAGGCTTTCAAGACAAATATGTTCAAATTGATGTTGATCATCATGAATTGGTCGTCCCCACTCGTAATCGTGATAATCCTGATATAAAGGCGTCGTCGGCCATTCACAAGTCGTCATCACACACCTCCATGCGCCCATACGAGAACGTCATACATGAGCGCTACTACGAGACCCATTACGAGATGACCACCCACGTAAAATGGCACCAAATAATAAATGAATAAAAGTAGGGAATGCAAGGCTTTACGAAGCCATACAATCGGCGTAGATGTGTCGCCACCCACCTTACTATCAAGCCAATTATGGACGGCATAAATAGGTGTTCCTAAACGGCGAATCCAGTCCGGAACACGTACCCCAGGATTCAAACCAGGGCAATAGAAGATCACCAAGGGCAACGCCACCACATCAATGACGAGCAGTATGGTTAGCATAAAAGCGAACCAATCTAATTCGCCTTCCCATGTAAAAGGCTGTGCCATGAAGCGGGCACCCCACAAATAGGCCTTGTATACGATATACGGTTCTAATAGCCATAATAAGGGCTTCACTACACTCATGGGACTACCTACATCAAACAAAAAATAATAAAAACTACGCATTTGCGTAGTCATTTCATATATACAACATTCCGATTATATCGACTGAATACTAAGGATATAGTCATTTTCTAGGCTAGAAAATCACTTCATACACACCATTTTTTAGTCCTTATATACGTCGATTTTTATATTAATATTATATCAGATTTTGCAGTTTTTGTGGGATTATATTTTATAAAAATTTTATCAAATCATGCTATTTATAGTAGTTATCAATAAAAGAGTTCCCTATATAAGCCATTCATTACACTTAGCTTTTGTATACTTATTTTTCATCAAATTTATGACTTATTTTGATGAATACTTGAATCAATATAGTCATTTAGTTATATAATTATACTTAATAACATAACCTATGGATTACTTACAACACCAATAGATATAGGAGATACTATCATGACTAAACTATCACTATTAGCTAGTGCTTTCATGATGAGCACCATATTATCACCAGTAGAAGCCATCGATGTTAATATTCCTGGTGCAGATCCGAAGATTCCAAAGGATGCCTACGTAAACTACCAAGCCACAAACCCTGATATTGAAAAGGATGTAGTAAACTATGTGGAAACATTAAAAGCAACTGACAAGGCTAACGGTATTAGTAAAAACGAAATTAAGTATGCTAAAGCAGCCTCTATATATCGCGGTCAACATTACCATAATACAGTCATCTCCATTCATGATCAATACAACCAAATTCGGCTTTCATTCCCCGTTGCAGGCATAAAAAGTGATTATAATATAAGACGTTACAAAAATCCAAGTCGAACCATTGAGGACTATCGAGTATTAACCGATAACGGAAGTCTCAATTTAGAAATTGACTATGCTGATTACAAAGACTATGACTGGCGTAACACAAAAATAGCTTATGAAAAACTAACCGACAAGAATGTTCGTGATTTCTTTCAGGACATGGCAAAACGTAATCCAGCAAAACACATTTCTGATATAAAAGGCACTGTATTTTCATATCCTACTGTTACCTACAGCACTTGGGATAGCATAAAAATGCCACACCTTAAAAACGGTAAAAAAACAACGCTCACCATCGACACAATAAATTTTAAATTTAAGGGCTATAACATGCGTCATCCCTTATATCACGCAGGGTTTGTCTATTATGATAACAACCCCGTTCTGAATAAGGTTCCTACAGATAAATTATTGGCTAATTATGTGCTTCCCTCTGTACAAAACCTAAATGAATTAAATCAATATTCACGCATAGAAAACTTAAACGGTGTACAATACCGTGTACCCAAAGACGCCATATACGAAGGACAAAGTAAGGCCTCTGAACACCAAGATATTAGATACTACAAAAAAGGAGATATAACATTCTTTGTTTCTACTGACAATGTTCCTAAAAACCCATATGCCCGTGAACTTGTTGTAAATGGTCATTACAATTTTAAAATTGATTTAAATACGTTCCGGGATATTTACCGTTACCATCCATCAGCATCAGACTATATCAATTACTCAGTTGTATGGAACAATAACATCCCTGGTCTATCCATACACAGCTATGAACCTAATAAGGATGATCACATTCTAAACTTTAACTCCTATGATGGCATATATAGTTTTACTTATACTATCTTCTATCCAAGTTTTTTAAGTACTGAGGAAGTTCAAAAGTTACGGAATATGATTGAGTTCTTTGATTCTACCAATAATCCTAGTTTTAAAATGCAAGAACATGTTCTATTTCCAGAAGCATAGACGATCTATATCAACACCATTATAAAATAGCTTTCATAAGCATTAATTATACAAATGTATAAATTAACTAACAAAAGTCGAGCAACTAAACGATAGAAGCTCGACTTTTTTAGTACCAGAAAACTAAAATATACTTAGTTAAGATACAGCATTCACGGTATCCCAAAGAATTGTATGTATGTCTTCATTTGTTATGTGGACAAACTAGCCCTCTATGGCATCAACTACTTCGCCAATGTACATATAATGAGGTTCCCAACGATCCTTACCAGCTTGAGTGTACATGGACGGATTGGCTGCATAATATTCCTTTACATGGGCTGCTAAATGAGATTCGTCAAATTGATGTTCATACAGTTTTTTACATACAAATGTTATATCTGCTTCTTTGAAAGTCACGCCGTTCCTTACCGCCACTGGTGTTAGTCCAGAGTTAGCTACCTTATCTTCGTCGCGGCCAGAATGAGATCCTAAGTAACCAAGAGCCTTGCGATAGCTTTCAGGGAAGAAACTAACGGTAAAGGTACCGTATTTCGCCATAAATTCCTGCGTATAGCGGGCTGGATGAATGTACACCGTCACCGTAGACATATCGCCGCCATTCGGGCCCCATACATTGCCCATACTGCCCCAACTAACCGTACAAGTGTTGAAATCATCAGGCGTACCGGCCGTAACAAGAGCCCAACGCTCCTCGAATATGGTAAAAGCTTTATAATCTTTTGTTTCAAATGGTTTCATAAGGACCTCCAGTTTATCTCAATTTGACGATATAAATCTTTACCCCTATAATATAGGTAGATAGTCAGACGAGTAGTGACGTCAGGCTCATCTCACAAACTAATAATATGTAGAAATGGCCTTTTCGTTTTATCTAATTTCCGAAGAAACGAAGGGCTATTTTGCTATTTCTAAACAAATAAGCGCCACAAGTGCTCCAAAGGATATCATGACTGATAAAATCCCAAGGATAACCATAATGATTTTATACCCACTCATAAGCACCCCTCCCTTCAAAAACGAAGAGAGGCCCAACCTTCCCTAACTATTCTAAGTCTATTATAGAGAAAACTAATATACGATACAATAAAAACCATATTATATAAATATATGAATAAACTAATAAAAGCCGAGCTACTTAATCCACATAGTAGCTCGGCTTTTGGGTTTATTTAATGTTTGATAGAAGTTCAAAAGTATATTACTGGAATGCTTAAAATAATGGAAGCTGTAATTAAGATATACACTACAAGACATAGCTTTAGCAAAAGCAATAAACTGCCAAATAGGATTTTATAGATAGGTGCTGCTTCTTTCTTAGATTGTATCCAGTCTTTAATTTCATAATATATTTTAGGCTTGTTAAAAGCCGGCGGTAATCGCTTACACCATAAGACAAGCCACAAAATACTGCATATATTACCAAAGAGAAAGAATAGAAATAGTCCGAAATCCTCTAATGAATATACTTTCAATATATAAATATAATAGAGTAGCTGAGTAAACACCCCTACGAAGTTGACCCATAGATAAATGAGATAAGATTTAAGCAAAAGCACTAATATAATTTTAATATATTTGAGTTTACTCATTAGCTCTCTCCTATCTAATAGTATACAAGCTTAAAAAGCAAAGTTTTTTATTGAGTCAACAGTTTAACCCATTCCATATACCAAGGGATAAATACTGAGCTATTTTCGAGTTTCTCCTTATATGACCCTTTCTCTCGCCATTGTGGTTCTTTTCGTAATCTTGCCGCATCATCAAATCCCACATATTCAATCATATCTCTTAGCTGTTTATGTGTATAAGACGTTTTACTTTCATCATAATTAATGCGATAACTGTAATAGTATACAGAATCTTTCACAACATGACGAAGATAAGATTCACGATTGGGCTTATAGGCATCAACTAAAGAACCTGCAATCCCATTGTTCCATACTACTGCGTACTGCGTAGGCGTCTCCAAATCATTATATTTATGTAAATAATATATTATTGGAGCCTTAATCAGCGTGTTATCTGTCTCTTTACTCCTGATTGCGCTACGTATTACCCGTATTTTAACTCCTGTATCCTCATAGGTTCTCACCTCATGTCTCTCATTTTCTACGGCTTCACTGACTAACTTAGCCGTCTTAGGAATGCGATAGTGAAAGTTCCCCCAATGCTCAATCTGGCTATAACTATCTAATCCAGCTAAGGATTCTATGGATGGAATAATATAATTACTCATCACCACTTCAGGTGCCTGATCTTGATATGGATCTTCCGTATTTACCCAACCACCATAGGTAATGCCATAGGCAGTTTTTGTATCATTCGGTGTAAATTCCGTATACATCACACGAGCATTGTTCGACATAAATTTCCAAGATGTATTCCGTAAACCTGGATACATATATTTTCCTTTACTTTCAGAATATGTATCAAGTGCTTTGCCATGCGGTGGACCTACCACTAAAAACGCACTCAAGTTTCTAACAGCAAAAAAAGGACCTTCTTTTCCAGACGGAGATTCTACAACATCACCAAGAAAGCTGATATTTGGCACGGATATTCTGATATTCTTATCCCCTTCATGAATCAATACAACCGTTGACTGAGAATAATTTGCTAACTCCAAAGCCTTAGCAAAACCAGGATGTTCCAAATTTAACTTATCAAACGTAGATGGCGGATTTTTAGGATTCGATTTTACAAATTGGCTATATAACTCTGCCTCATGCTCCGCAACCTTATTAATATGCCGATAATTCTCATACGCATTAGCAGAAATGCTCGCATCTGCCCCAGGCACAGGTGGTTGCCCTTTTGGCACTTCGATCTGCACAGCGCTTGCATTCATGGTGAAAGCAGCTATCGCTGTCATCAGTAGGAAACTTTTACGTAACATAAAACCCTCTCTCAAATTATAAAATAAATAAACACAGTCTCATTAGCATAAGTATACTATGCAAACAAGGCTGTGCCTATTATTTATAACTTTATATTTCACTATGCATGAGGTTTGTTTCTATTTAATATATGAGGTTCATCTCAATTTGACGATATAATATAACCTTACTATAATATAGATAGATAGTCAGACGAGTAGTGCCGTCAGGCTCATCTCTAAATCAGTAAAACATTAGGAAATGGCCTTTCAGTTATCTAGTTACACTAGGCAACGGAGGGCTATTTGCTTCTTGTAAGGCAAATAAGGGCTATTAAAGCTCCAAAAGCAATGACAATAGCCAGTACTTGTAAAAGGAGCATGATTATTTCATAATCACTCATAGACTTATCCCTCCCTTCAAAAACGAAGAGAGTCCCAACCTCGTCTAACTATCCTAAATCTATTATAGAACGAACTAATATACGATACAATAAGCATCATATTATATAAATATATGAATTAAACAAATAAAGCCGAGCTACTAAAACAAGGTAGCTCGGCTTTTTATGTCGTTTCACAAATTTATAATCTACTAAATTCTAATTACATTACTCTCAAACCAAATCTTTAAAGAAAGATCTAATTTGCTCGTTTTAGAGGTTTACAGAATTACACTACTCTCAAACGTGTATGTAGGCATGGCTTTTTTTATTGCAGTTTTAGAGGTTTACAGAATTACACTACTCTCAAACCGACGGATACTATCGCAAAATTTGCTAGCGGTTTTAGAGGTTT
>NZ_CAUVFT010000010.1:0-69340 GCF_963551295.1 uncultured Veillonella sp. | reverse complement strand
GAGCGCCTGCCTTACAAGCAGGATGTCGGCAGTTCGATCCTGTCATCGTCCACCAGACTAAAGAAGCAAGCTATTAAGCTTGCTTCTTTTTTTTGTATATATGATATAATAATATAAATTGTATAATTTGTAATTTTAAAAGAGTTTTATTAAGAGGAGGAATTATGTTACATAACTTCGGACTCTATAAACGTCCACTACTTACAGTACTTGCTGTACTACTCACAACTGCATTTACAACAGCCAGTGCCGCTATGATCGATTTGAGTCAGTTAACACCAAATACAACACAACCTGTAGCTCTTAGCACTATACAAAGTAGCACAAGTAATGAAGCTCCTACATTAGCCCCTGAAACGAATATGGAGCCTGTCATAAAAGTGGCTGCAACACCAACATCTACACCGATTTCTGGAGCTCCAGAAAAAGCCACAATTAATACTTCTAGTACAAGTCATGATGGACACTTAGAAAACTTTCCGAGCCGTAAAGTTACTATTGTTGTACCAGCAAATTTGCGCAATGAAAACACAGCTCAATTTGGGCGCTACATGACAGATCGCTTATCAAATACACTTAAATATCCTTACTATAATACAACCATCGTAAGTACTAACACACCAACTGCAGAAATTAAAGCCGCTGATCTTGCTCAAATTGCAGAGGCCCAAAATTCTGAAATCGTTATTATGCCTGTACCATTACAAGACGTATATGTACAAGTTAATACTATTAATAGCCCAGATCCGTATAATAAGGATAATCATGAAATTTATATCGCCGCAAAGGTTAATGCCCTTTTATACTATTATGATGTAAACGATAAGATAATCCATACTGTTCGTACGGGCTTCAACCAAACTGATGACTCTTTAACTATGCCAACACATAAATCAGTTTGGAACAAAGTTATGACTATATTACTTGATAAATTACCATACAAACGAATTCCAACAGACCGTGACCGTTACCAAGCACCTGGTATTAATTCTGAGGCTCCTGTTGTATTAGATTTTCAAGTAGAACAACCTAAGAATACTGCATACTCCTTAAAAGGTGTGAGCGTCTTGTAGATAAATTTCTTAAAAAAAGGCTAGCCAGATGGCTAGCCTTTTTCTTATAACATTTTTGTAACATGCAAGCGCAGTAAAGCACGTTGCAATGCTGCTTCCGCTCTTTCTACATCAATATCAGGTGTAGGATTTGATAACCGACCTTCTGCACGCTCTTTAGCTTGACGAGCACGTTCCACATCAATGGATGTTGGATCTTGACAGTCAGGGGTTACAATACTCACCTTATTATGTTCAATTTCACAGAAGCCACCAAATACAGCATATTCACGAGATGTTCCATCTGGTTGATCAATGCGTAAAGGTGCTAAGTCTAATGCAATAATCATAGGCGCATGATTTGGCAAAATACCAAAACCACCATCGATAGCTTTACCTACAAAGAATGTAGATTGGCCCTCGAATACGATTGCATCAGGTGTAATTATCTGTAGGGTCATAGGTTCCGCCATGGATTATTCCCCCTTCTCTTGCATTTCCTTTGCTTTTTGAATGGCTTCATCAATGGTACCAACCATGTAGAATGCACCTTCTGGCAATTCATCATGTTTACCATCCAAGATTTCTCTGAAGCCTCTCAATGTTTCGGACAATGGCACATATTTACCAGGAGAACCGGTAAATACTTCTGCTACGAAGAATGGTTGACTCAAGAAACGTTGAATCTTACGAGCGCGAGATACAGTGAGTTTATCTTCGTCAGACAATTCTTCCATACCGAGGATTGCGATAATATCTTGAAGATCGCGATATTTTTGCAATACTTCTTGTACTCCACGAGCTACTGCGTAGTGCTCTTCACCAAGTACATGTGGGTCCAAAATACGGCTTGTAGAGTCCAGAGGATCCACCGCTGGATAGATACCAAGTTCCGCAATGGAACGAGACAATACTGTTGTCGCATCCAAGTGAGCGAATGTCGCTGCTGGAGCCGGGTCAGTCAAGTCATCGGCAGGTACATATACAGCTTGTACGGAGGTAATAGAGCCTTCTTTTGTAGATGTAATACGCTCTTGCAATGCCCCTACGTCATTAGCCAATGTAGGTTGGTAACCTACGGCAGATGGCATACGACCTAAGAGGGCGGATACTTCGGACCCCGCTTGAATAAAGCGGAAGATGTTATCAATGAACAAGAGCACGTCTTGTTTTTTCACATCACGGAAGTATTCAGCCATTGTAAGACCAGTAAGACCTACGCGCATACGAGCCCCTGGTGGCTCATTCATTTGTCCATATACGAGGGCTGTTTTATTGATAACGCCAGACTCTTTCATTTCGTTCCACAAGTCATTACCTTCACGAGTACGTTCCCCTACACCGGAGAATACGGAATAGCCGCCGTGCTCTGTAGCAACATTGTGAATCAATTCCATAATCAATACGGTTTTACCTACACCGGCACCACCGAAAAGACCGATTTTACCACCTTTTACGTATGGAGCGATAAGGTCAACGACCTTAATACCTGTTTCCAAGATTTGTGTATCTGGAGAAAGGTCATCAAATTTAGGTGCTGGACGGTGAATAGGCCATTTTTCATCAGCCACAACTGGAGCTGGATCATGGTCTACAGTTTCACCAAGTACGTTAAAGATACGACCCAATACGCCTTCCCCTACAGGAACGGAAATTGGAGCACCAGTATCTTCTGCTTCCATATTACGTGTCATACCGTCAGTAGAACTCATGGCAACGCAACGAACTGTATCGTCGCCTAAGTGTTGCATAACCTCTACTACGATTTTTTGTCTATCGTGTGCCTTGTGGTCATGGTAGATGTGGATGGCGTTGTAGATAGCTGGTAAATGACCAGCATCAAAGCGCACGTCTACAACTGGGCCGATGACCTGCACAACTTTACCAATATTATTACTCATCGACAGATGTCTCCTTATCTATTGCAAGGCATTAGCGCCACCAACGATTTCAGAAATTTCGTTTGTAATGCTAGATTGACGCAACTTGTTATATTCAAGGCCTAAGGACTCAATGAGTTCCCCTGCATTATCTGTAGCCGATGTCATGGCCGTCATACGAGCACCCAATTCACTAGCTGCAGATTGCAACAATCCATTATAAACTGTAATTTCTAAGTATTTTGGCAGCAACGCCTCCAAGACGGATACGGCGGACGGCATAAAATCATACTCTTCGCCTTTTACCTCATCTTGTGGTTGCTCTATTGGCAACAAGCGCTCAGCCTGTGCAATTTGCGTCATAGAATTTACAAAACGTGTATAGATCATGATGACTTCGTCTACTTCATGACGTTCATATAGTGAAAGTGCTTCATGCATGATGGCACGCGCATGTTCATAGGACGGTTTATCAGAAAAGCCCGCATAGGACTTATCGATGCGAATACCTCTAGATTTCATGCTATCTCTAGGCTTTCTGCCTGCCGTGATAACACGGTATGTATCAGGAGATTTACCATGTAATTGTTCCATAGCAAATTTCAACACATTAGACGAAAATGCCCCTGCAAGACCTTTATCTGCACCTACTACAATATAGCAAGTGCGCTCTACAGGTCGCACATCTAAGAGAGGACTTTCAAAGCCTTCTAAATCACTATTAGACATATGACGCAAGATTTGCCCTATCTTTTCTGCGTAAGGACGAGTAGCTTCCGCTTTTGTTTGTGCCCTACGAAGACGAGCAGAAGCTACCATCTTCATCGCTTTTGTAATTTGTTGCGTATTGGTAACACTTTTTATGCGTTTTCGCAAATCTTGTGCACTAGCCATACATTACGCCTCCTTACGAGACACTAATGTATGTGTAGAGCCAAATGCTTCAACACATTCTGGGATTGCTTGCTTCAATAGATTTTCAGTTTCTTCGTCAATTTTCTTAGACGTTTCAATGTTAGTGATGATTTCAGGGTAATTTGCTTTTACATAACGTAAAAGTTCAGCTTCAAAGGACAATACATCTGCCACTTGAATATCTGCTAAGTACCCTTTAGTACCAGCGTAAAGGTTGATAACCATTTCCGCTACACTCATAGGCTCATATTGACCTTGTTTTAACATTTCAGTTAAGCGTTCACCACGATCAAGTTGAGCGCGTGTAGCCGCATCAAGGTCGGAACCAAACTGAGCGAAAGCAGCCAACTCACGATATTGAGCAAGGTCCAAACGCAATTGGCCCGCCACTTGCTTCATCGCTTTAGTTTGTGCGCTACCACCTACACGGGATACGGACAAACCTACGTCAACAGCTGGACGAATACCAGAATAGAACATATCTGTTCCCAAGAAAATTTGACCATCAGTAATAGAAATTACGTTTGTTGGAATGTATGCAGATACGTCACCTGCTTGTGTTTCAATGATTGGCAACGCTGTAATAGAACCTCCACCAAGTTCAGATGAAAGTTTCGCAGCCCGCTCTAATAGACGACTGTGTAAGTAGAATACGTCACCTGGATATGCTTCACGCCCTGGTGGACGGCGCAATAATAGGGACATAGCACGATATGCAGCCGCTTGTTTTGTTAAGTCATCATATACGCATAATACGTGTTTACCTTGGTACATAAAGTATTCACCCATGGCAACACCAGCATATGGTGCAATGTATTGAAGAGGTGCACCTGTGGAAGCACTCGCAGAAACTACGATTGTATATTCCATAGCGCCTGCTTCTTCAAGCTTTTGCACTACGCGAGCAACCGTAGATTCTTTTTGACCAATAGCTACATAAATACAAATAACATCTTTGCCTTTTTGGTTCAAAATAGTATCTAAGGCAATCGCAGTTTTACCTGTACCACGGTCACCGATGATAAGCTCACGTTGACCACGGCCGATTGGTACCATCGCATCAATCGCTTTAAGACCTGTTTGCAATGGTTCATTTACGGATTGACGATCCGCAATACCAGGTGCTGGATGTTCGATAGGACGACGTTCTGTAGCTTGAATAGCACCCTTGCCATCAAGAGGTTGACCAAGAGGATTTACTACACGACCAATCAAGGCATCTCCAGCAGGAACGTCCATAATTTTGCCAGTACGACGCACTTGGTCTCCTTCTTTAATCAAGAAGTCATCACCTAATAGTACGGCACCAACATTATCTAATTCTAAGTTCAAAACCAAGCCATATACGCCGTGTGGTAATTCTAGCAACTCACCGGCCATGGCTCTTTCAAGACCATAAATATGGGCGATGCCATCCCCTACGTCGAGAACAGTACCCACGTCATCGACATTGAGGTCAACATCATAGTCCTGAATCTGCTGTTTGATTATAGCAGTGATTTCTTCAGGCTTCATTTTCATATATACCCATTCACCCCTATCTAATAGAGTTCGTTCTTAATAAAGATTTTTCTAATTCCTCTAAACGACGAGATACAGAACCATCAATGCGTTTATCTCCTACTTGGATAACGATACCACCCATAATTGATGGATCTTGGCGCACAGATAAAATAACATCTTTCCCTGTTACTTCTCGTAATTTAGCTTGTACAGATGCTTCTACCTCAGCTGTGATTGGTTCTGCTACAGTTACAGTAGCTTCCAAAATGCCACGAGCCTCTCGTGATTTTTGAATAAACGCTGCAATGGCCTGCGCAATATAACGATGGCGCCCACGTTTAATCATCACATAGATAAAATGTAAAGCAACTTTGTCGATACTAGATTCAAAGATAGAACCAACTAACTTAATCTTTGCATCTTCTGTAACGATTGGATTTTCAAGGAATGAACGAAGTTCAGGCTGTTCCGCCATAACGGACGCTACATAACCTAATTGCTCCTCCATGAGTTCCAAAATATTTTGTTCTTGAGCTAATTCAAACATAGCTGAACTGTATTTATCTGCTACAATTTCTATGCTCATCGTATCACAACCCTATCGTTTTACTATCAAGTTGACGAATAGCGTCTTCGATCAATTTTGTATTAGTTTCGCTGTTCATATCTTTAGCAACAACTTTACCAGCCATAGCTACAGATAAAGATACCACTTCGTTACGCAAGCTGTTCATAGCACGATCGCGTTCAATAGCGATATCTTGGCGAGCACGATTTTTTTCTTGTTCAATTTGCTCGCGTGCTGTTGACAATTGTTCACGTGTTGTATTTTCTGCTTCTTGAACTGCTTTTTCAACAATTTGTTGTGCCTCTATACGAGCATTAGCAATTTGAGCTGCATAATCAGCTTTAAACCCCTCTGCTTCTGCGCGAGCTTGTTCTGCAGCTTCTAAGTCTTTAGCAATTCGTTCTTTACGTTCTGTCATTATAGCCAATAATGGTTTATATGCAAAACGAGCCAATAGCCAAACTAATATAAAAAAGTTCAACATTTGAGCAAGAATCGTTCCAAGGCTTAAGTCAACCAAGGTTATTCCTCCTCGTTATTATCTGAATAACAAAATAAATGCTACTACTACACCGATGATAGGCATCGCTTCGATCAAACCAATCGCTACGAACATAGTAGACATCAATTGACCGCGCAATTCAGGTTGGCGTGTAATACCTTCAATAACTTTGCTAGATACAAGACCATCACCGATACCTGCACCAATAGCACCACAACCTACTGCAATTGCCGCTGCTAACGCGAATAAACCTTGAGCTTCCATAATATATCCTCCATATAAATTAATTAATGTTCCTCACTAAGCCCCATCCCCAAATAGGATGCAGTAAGAACGGTAAAAATAAAGGCTTGAATAATACCAATAAATAGACTAAAAGCAATCCAAACCCATGGTACCGGCACAAACCAAGGCAAGTTATATAATACTTCTAACAAAATTTCACCTGCCACAATGTTACCGAATAGACGGAAAGCAAGTGTAACAGGTCTAGCAATTTCCTCGAAAATATTGAGTATTAACAAAGCCTTATAAGGTCGTACAAAATGCTTAAAATAAGATAAGCCTTTAACTTTAACCCCCATAACCCATACCACTAATGTACTACATAAAGCTAATGCAATTGTAGTGTTAATATCGGATGTTGGTGATGTTAAAGCCTTGAATGTTGGCATTAAGCCTAACTCATTTCCTACAAAAATAAATAAGAAAAACGTAAATAACAAGGAACTCACCATCGGCCAATGGCGACCCAAATTCGGAGCTAATTGCCCCTCTAAGCCTTCTAATATAGATTCCACTATATTTTGCAAGCCTACAGGCACCAATTTACGTCCCCGGGTGGCTAATACTGTTATCAGTATTACAATAGCCATAGTAACCCATGTAGCAATTAAAGTATCCATATTAAATGTCAACCCCAACCACTGCACGACCTCATGGTGTCCCGCATGTAATTCCACGTTCTCAACCCCTTCCATAAACCTAATAAAAACCTAATATATTTACATTAATATAAATATAATATATATGTATCATCATACATCGTTATAGATATATAATCAACACTTGAAGGGTAAACAATTCCAAATAATCATAAATAGAATGTATTCAATGCATTATTAGAATACGACTCCATGTCTTATTAAAATCCACATCAATACATTAATTGGAATACAATACATTAATTTAAATGCAATAAAATTCTTAATTAAAATAATAAAAATTAGAACCGTCCACTAAACCGCCAATACACTATATAAAGTGCAGGCTGGATAAGTGCAATCGCTACAAACATACTAATTGCTTCTACATGGGGAATCTTCAAACCTAATACGACTAAAGATCCAACAAGCATAAGACGCCACACCATCTGTCTACGCGCCTTACGAACAGCCTTATAAGGATCACCTAATATAATTGCTTGACCATGTAGTGCAAGGCTAAGCAAGTAGAGCACCATTATAAAAATGCCCCACAGCCATCCCCATACATAGTGTTGTAATCCGCATGCAACCTGTATTATTACACCTAAAAAGGCAATAAAAAAACAAGACAGTAGCACGCGCACTATGAATTTTATATATTGATTCATACATACCTCACTACTTAACTTGTTTATATAACATATAAAACCCTGTTATAGCTCCTATTAGGCCAAATATGACCATGCAGAGTGGTTCCGTTTGAAGCCAAGTATCCAATTTATAACCTAGCCAAATAAAACCTCCTATACAGGAGACCAGTGTGACCCCCGCTGATGTTGCCATGGCGAGGGCTTTCACAAGATCCTTATCCATATTATTTACCAAAACGTTCAGGACGACGCGCATCACCTAAGAATTCATGTCGCAACGCTTGAATGATGCGTTCAGAGGCTTTTCCGTCACCATAGGGGTTAACAGAATTAGACATCAACTTATACGCTTCCGTATTGCTCAATAATTCATAAGCGGCTTTATGTACCGCATCCTTATCAGTACCTACAAGGCGAACAGTGCCTGCTTCTACCGCTTCAGGACGTTCTGTCGTATCACGTAATACGAGAACTGGCTTACCAAGAGCTGGGGCTTCTTCTTGAATCCCACCTGAATCAGTCAAAATCAAGTAAGATTTAGCCATCAAGTTTGCAAACGGTTCATAGTCAAGAGGGTCAATTAATGTAACACGCTCCACAGAACCAAGTTCCTCTTGTACAACTTGGCGAACTTTAGGATTTTTATGTACAGGGAAAACAACTTGAATATCTTCAAATTCATTGATTAAATCTCGAATGGCTTGATATACATGGCGCATAGGTTCACCTAAGTTTTCTCGGCGATGTGTGGTAACAAGAACCGTACGTTTTTTAGGATCAAGAGCATTAATAGCTGCATCATCGAATACATAGCTGTCTTGTACCGTCGTATCAAGAGCATCGATAACAGTATTCCCTGTTACATAAAGATGTTCTGTATTAATATTTTCTTTTTTTAAATTGCTTTCAGAACTAGAAGTAGGCGCAAAGTGATACGTCGCGATCGAACCCGTCAATTTTCGATTCATCTCTTCAGGGAATGGAGAGTAAATATCACCTGTCCGTAGCCCTGCTTCCACGTGACCTACAGGAATTTCTTGGTAGAAAGAAGCCAATGCCCCAGCAAAGGTAGTTGTAGTGTCACCATGAACGAGTACCACATCAGGTTTTGCTTCTTCTAATACATCTTTAAGGCCCATCAAAGCACGATTAGTTACATCATATAGTGTTTGACCTTGGCTCATAATATTTAAATCATAGTCTGGGGTAATATTAAACAAGTTTAGTACTTGATCAAGCATATCTCGATGCTGTGCCGTAACGGTGACGATAGGTTCCATATCTGGTGCTGCTTGTAATGCTTTTACAAGAGGAGCCATCTTGATAGCCTCAGGTCTTGTACCAAAGATTGTCATAACTTTTAACATAGTTGCCTCCAACGTAGTAGGATAGAAAAAATGGGGCGCCAAGCGCCCCACAGATGGTTATTCCTTATGAGAATCATCAGTATTCTCCAAGGCTTTAGCCAATTCATCGCGATCAAAGGATATGGTATCATCCGAGTCGCTGCGTTCAATTGTAGGACGTGGTAACGGATGCCCTGCCGCATCACTATGCATGATAACGCCAAGACGTCGTGCAATATAAATACTACACAAGAAAATTACTAATACCAAGGTCGCGCCGACCCAAGCATTGACCTCTGCAACGATAACAGATACACCGCCGAAAAGAGCTGTTACTGCATACATCAACAATACAGCTTGCTTTTGTGTTAATCCTTGTGCCAATAAGCGATGGTGAACATGACCTTTATCGGGTTTAAAGATGGGACGTCCACTGATTTTACGGCGCACAATGGCAAATAAGGTGTCTAAAATAGGCAAGCCTAACACAATGGCAGGTACCACTAGAGCAATCATAGCCGCCGTCTTCACAGCGCCCATAACGGAAATAGCTGCTAATGTATAGCCTAATAACATGGATCCCGTATCACCCATGAATATTTTTGCAGGATTGAAGTTATACCGCAAGAAACCTACAGTCGCACCTGCTAAAGCAAGAGAGATACAAGCAAGATCAGTTTGACCAAGTTGCAATGTCATTGCACAAACAGCGATACATGCGATAAAGGAAATACCTGCAGCCAAGCCATCAAGGCCATCGATGAGGTTTACAATATTTGTAAAACCAACTATCCAGAAAATAGTCAATGGAATAGCCCAATACTTGAGATATACTACACCACCCCAAGGAAGGTTAATGAAATCTACTCGAATATCATAAGCCACCAAAATAGCGGCTGCTATAATTTGGCCCATTAACTTAGTTTTTGGCTCAATTTGTTTAATGTCGTCCCAAATACCAACTAGCACCAAAATGACTGTACCAAGGACAAACCCAAACAATTTATGATCATGCGGAATGGAATCGTTAAAAAGAACCGATCCCACATAACCGAGAAAGATTGCTAATCCACCAAGTCGTGGAATCGCACCATGATGCACCTTTCGAGCATCAGGCTTATCTATTGCCCCAACAGCAACGGCAAAGCGTTTTACCAATGGGGTAAGTGCAAAGGTTATGATGAGCGCTAGTGCAAAGGCCCACACATAATCGAGCACATATTCACTCATAAGACACCTCCAACAAGTAGGTTGTAAAAACGGATTAGTTCGTTAAGCTACGAATAGGAGCAGGAATTCTGCCACCACGGGCGATGAACTCGGCTGCACTATATGGACTCACTTCGATAATAGGAGCATAACCTAATAATCCACCAAATTCAACAACCTCTCCAACAGTCTTACCAGGTACAGGAATTACACGAACCGCAGTTGTCTTATTATTAATCATACCAATTGCTGATTCATCTGCAATGATAGCAGAAATGGTGTCAGCAGTAGTGTCTCCAGGAATAGCAATCATATCAAGCCCTACAGAACAAACACATGTCATGGCCTCTAATTTATCAAGTGTCAAACTACCACAGGATACAGCATCAATCATGCCTGCATCTTCCGAGACAGGAATGAATGCACCACTAAGACCACCTACGTGAGAGGAAGCCATAAGACCACCTTTTTTCACCGCATCATTAAGTAATGCTAGTGCCGCTGTAGTGCCATGACAACCACAAGAGGACAAGCCCATTTCTTCAAGAACATGAGCTACAGAGTCACCTACAGCTGGCGTTGGCGCCAAAGATAAATCAATAATACCAAATGGTTTACCTAGGCGGCGAGATGCCTCTTGGGCTACCAATTGACCTACGCGCGTGATTTTAAAAGCAGTACGTTTAACCGTTTCTGCTACAACGTCAAAGGATTGACCTCGAACGGATTCAAGCGCATGTTTTACAACGCCCGGGCCAGATACACCTACAGAAATAGCACTATCCCCTTCTGTTACCCCGAAGAAAGCACCCGCCATAAATGGATTATCCTCTACAGGATTACAGAATATTACGAGCTTAGCACAACCAAGAGCATCATTATCCTTTGTAAGCTCTGCAGTTTTCTTAACGATGATTCCCATGTCTCGCACTGCGTCCATGTTAATACCAGTTTTAGTAGAGCCCACAGCAACAGAGCTACAAACGATATCCGTAGTTGCCAGCGCTTCAGGAATAGAGTCAATCAAAATGCGGTCAGCTCGAGTGGCGCCCTTTGTTACAAGCGCAGAAAAGCCGCCAATAAAATTAACACCTACAGTTTTTGCAGCACGATCCATAGCTTCCGCCACAGGAACATAGGATGTTAAATCACTACCTCCTGCAACTAAAGAAATGGGTGTTACAGAAATACGCTTATTGATAATAGGGATGCCGAATTCTCGCTCAATATCTTCCCCTGTAGATACAAGATGTTCTGCCTCTTTTGTAATACGGTCATAAATACGGTCACATAGCTCTTTACCAGAACTAGATGCACATTCAAGCAAGCTAATTCCCATCGTAATAGTACGAACATCAAGCTTGTTATCGTGAATCATCTGATTCGTTTCTAAAATATTGTCGATAGATAACATAGTGCCTCCTATCCTACGCGGTGCATGCTCAAGAAAATATCAGCATGTTGTGCACGGATTTCAACACCTAGTTCTTTACCTTGAGTCGTCAAAGCCTCTTGGATAGCTGTAAGATTTTTCATATCTTCAGACTTGGTTTCACACATCATAATCATATTGAAAACGCCATCGAGGATGGTCTGATTAATGGACATAATATTTACACCGTAGTTAGCGAGTACAGTACTAACTCCAGCAATGATACCAACGCGGTCTACGCCGACAACGGTAACAACTAATTTCATAACATCACCTTCTCTAAGCACTACAAGCTATATAGCCAGTATAGGGCATTCAATAAACTATATTAATATATTATAACACATTTATTATTTTTCATGAGTGAAATCTTTATGAGTTTTCTAGTGAAAACAACATGTTACACTTCGTCAGACAAAGCACTTGTTACAATCTCTTCACCAGCAGTTAACAATGCGATAAGACCTTTATCCCCTTTATAGCTTTCACCATAAATTTTATATAAATCTTCAGTGCCAGATGGGCGTGCTACAAACCATCCTGTTTCCGTTTCCACACGAACACCATCGATAGGCATATCTTTATACAAAGAAGTAGTGCGAACATTAGTAATCGCATCACCATCTACTTCGGTAGCCGTAATGGAGCTTGCATTTAATTGTTTCAACTTAGCCTTGGCCGCCTTTGTACAAGGCGCATCAATACGACCAAATCGTGGATCCCCACAGCCTTCCACAATATTGTTATATAGTCTCTCAACAGTTGCGCCCATTACAGCATACATCTCCATTGCTAAGAGAGCCATAATCATACCATCTTTATCTGTGGTCCATACGGTACCGTCTTTTTTAAGGAACGATGCACCAGCAGATTCTTCACCGCCAATACCAATCTCACCATCGAATAATAGGGAACTAAAATATTTAAAACCTACTGGAACCTCATAAACAGGAACCTCTTTACTAGCAGCCCATTTATCAATCATAGTGGTACAAACAACGGTTTTACCGACCCCTTTATTTGTCCAACCACGAGTCGTAAACAAATAATCCGCCGCAGTCACAAGAAATGCGTTTGGAGAAGCTAGCCCATGCGGACTAACGATACCATAGCGATCATAATCAGGGTCATTCCCAACAGCGAGATCATAATTACCAATTTGTTTAATTACGTCAGCCATGGCATATTCAGATGAGCAATCCATACGTACCTTACCATCATGGTCATAGGTCATAAAGCTAAACGTTGGATCATACTCATCATTAATAATATCTAGGTTTAGATTATACCGCTCTTTAATAGCACGCCAATAACCTAGCCCACTACCGCCGAGAGCATTAACGAGGACCTTAGGTTTTGCACTTTGGATTGCCTCCATATTAATGATAGAAGATAGTTCTTCTACATATAGACCTTTATAGTCATATGGAACCTGTTGATCGGGCTCAATATTGTCGATACTAATACGTTTAAATCCTTCTAATTCACAATATGCGTGAACATATTCATTGGCACGTGTTTCAATCCATTTAGTAATCAACGTATCCGCTGGACCACCATTGGTAGCGTTATACTTAATGCCACCATTATCTGGAGGATTATGAGACGGCGTAATCACGATACCATCCGCCTTATCATCGTGGCTTTCATTATAACGAATAATAGCACGAGATATAGATGGTGTCGGCACGAAATCCATATCGGAATCAACCATTGCCGTTACACCATTGCCAGCAAGGACCTCTAGAACCGTCACAAGGGCTGGCTGAGATAAAGCATGTGTATCTTGACCGACAAAAATCGGACCTGTAGCGCCAAATTGACCACGGCCATCACAAATAGCCTGTGTAATAGCGGCCACATGTAAATCTGTAAACGTACTATTTAAAGATGTACCGCGATGGCCAGATGTGCCAAAGGATACGAGTTGTGTCGGATCTGTAATATCCGGAGCATTATCAAAATATGCATCCACAAGGGTTTGCACATCGATAATATCTTGTTCTTGTACAGGCGTACCTGCTAATTTGTGAGTCATAGAAACCTCTAATCTTATCTTGAGGGCAAGCCCTCTCATTTTACAACCTTGATATTCGATCAATTACATTAAATTATTTCCAAAATGTATGTATCATTCATAAAATATTATATTTACACATAATTAATATAAGATGACAACAGCCAGAGATTTTATCATAATTCTTTATTTTGATTTGTTACAACTATTTTCATCTATTACAACATTATTGTTCGCTTCGGTAGTTCTATCTTGTGATTTCAGCTGTTTAGATATTTCCGCAGGAACAATAGGTTGAGTAAAACCTTGACCGATAACCTCTTGGGCATCAGTAATCAAGATAAACACATTTGGGTCCGCTTCTTGAATAACCTCTTTCAATTTATTTACCTGCAGCAAGTTGACTGCAACCATCACAATTTGCTTAGGCGTCCGTGTATAGGCACCAATACCATTAATAATAGTGGCACCACGACCAACCTTATTGATAATACACTCACATACTTCATCGGTGCGATAGGTAATGATAAAAGCAACTTTACGTTGATTAAAGCCGATTACCACCTTATTTGTAATAATAGTATACACATACACACTGATAAGAGTTACAGCTACCGCTTCAAGTCCAACAACGCCGACAGCAACTAAGAGGATGGCACAGTTGATAGCGCTATTAATGGACCCCATTTGAAGTCCATAATATTTACGAACGATAAGTGCAATTGGATCAAGGCCTCCTGTATTACCACCTACACGGTAGACGATACCAAGCCCTAGTCCAGTTGTGATACCTGCCATCATAGAACTGAGTAGTGGATCCTTAATAATCATGTCATATTGCAAGAAACTAAACAGATCAATCATCCACGATAACATGAGCGTACCATACAAGGTATTAAGCACTACACGTTTACCAAGCCACTTCCAAGCAGCCCAAAATATAGGGACGTTCAAAATAACGTTCCAAGAACCAACGGATAATCCCGTTAGATAATACAAAATCAACCCTACCCCACTAATACCAGTACTAACCAGTTTGTGAGGTAGTACAAAGGCATCTAAACCAGCACCAAAAATTGCACAACCAATAGCAACTATGACACATTGATAGACAACATCTTTATACTTGGCGAACATAGCTCCCTCCAAATTGCCATTTCACTATAAATATTCTATAATGAACTAATTAAAACATACGCTGTTTACAATGCTTTTAATAATCAAACAACAGGTATATACAAAATCATCATAAACCACTTAATGGTTATTTTCAATCACTTTATAACAGTATAAAATAAACATATAAACTGCATATATTTTGTACATTACAAACGAGGCTATTATGAGTAAAAGTTTTGAGCAACTCGGTTGCAGCAAAATTAATATTGGGCTTGCTATTACAGGCAAGCGTGACGATGGATACCACGACATCGATTCTATATTTCAATCGATTCGCCTTAGTGATTCTATTTATTTCGCTAAGCATCATTCCGTAGTATTTTCTGGTGGCGCTCCCGAATTGCCTGACTACATGCAAAAACTCGTAAGCTATGGAGAAGATAATCTCGCGCTCAAAGCGTTACGCGCCATACAGGCCTATACGGGTTGTAAAGCCGGTGCCGCCATCCACCTATTAAAACGCGTTCCTATTCAAGCGGGTCTTGGTGGCGGTAGTGCAGACGCAGCAGCCATGTTATTAGGTCTCAACCGCTTTTGGGACTTACGGCTCACACAAGAGGAACTTTTAAATATTGGTGCCTCACTAGGATCTGATGTGCCGTTCCTACTACAAGGTGGTACAGCTCGCGGAACTGGTCGTGGCGAAGTGTTAACCTATAGCCAATCGCCAGAAGCACATTGGCTATTACTAGTAAAGCCAAAGGTATCTATTTCTACAGCGGTTGCTTATGGTCGCTTCAACGGTAAATCTAATGCCACCGCAAAAACAATCGATACCGTTCTGAATCATCTTCAGAATAATGATTTACAATCTGCTTTCACTAGTAGCGCTAATACTTTCGAAGAATTATTATTCCCAGATCACGAAGAACTAGGAATATGTAAGGAGTTTTTCACTAGCCGTGGTTACCCAACCATCATGACAGGAAGCGGTCCTACGATGGTAGTATTACTTAACAAACCTATGGAAGCCTTACAATTACAAGAAGAGATTAAAGCAGCTGGTCATGATTGGCTGTCACTCATTACTAAAACATGTACACAGGAGGACTTAGTATGACAAAACGGTTACAACCTATACGACTCGATGCGTATAAACCACTAAGAGAAGTGGTAAGTGAAACATTGCGTCAAGCCATCCAAGATGGGGTGTTAAAACCTGGGGAGCGCCTCATGGAAATTCCCCTTGCCGAAGAGTTAGGCGTAAGTCGTACCCCCATTCGTGAAGCCATACGTAAACTGGAGCTAGAAGGCTTTGTCGTTATGGTGCCTCGCCGCGGCACCTACGTTGCCAACATCTCTTTGAAGGATATTACGCAAGTATTTGAAATCCGCTCTGCCCTCGAAGAACTGGCAGCAGGTCTTGCAGCAGAACGCATTACAGAAGAGGAAATCGAAACGCTGGAGAGAATGCTTGTAGAAATCGGCGATCATATGGAAAACAAAAATATGGAATCCGTTGTGGCTGCGGACGTAGAATTCCACGAAGTCCTCTACCGCGCATCTCGTAACGAAAGATTAGCAGACATCGTTCACAACTTGCGAGAACAAACCTATCGCTTCCGTAGTTTTTCTATGAACCAACCAGGTCGTCTTAGAAAAACTTGGGAGGAACATCGTCAATTAGTGGAAGCCATCGCCTCTCACAATGCCGCACAAGCTCGTAAACTAGCTCGAATTCACATGGAACATTCTGAACAAACCTTGTTGCAAGGAATGGAAGAGTCACAAGAATTTACTAAGGCATAAAAAACATCCTACAAAATACTATATAAAGCAAAATCCTTCCTATTTGTGAAGGATTTTTGTTTTACATAGTCTATAGAAATTGATACAATATCATTGATTATTATGAAATATGGATTTTTTTATAGGAAAGGGAGTTTTTATGGAAGCAATGCTTAATGATGCTATATCCACCATAAACGGTTATTTATGGAGTTATTTCATCATTTTTATTCTTATCGGCGCAGGCCTCTTCTTTACGATGACAACGAATTTTGTACAAATTCGCATGATTAAAGAAATGATTCGCCTCGTAATTAACGGCGCAGGTAGCTCTACAGAAAAGAACCATGTATCCTCATTTCAAGCATTCTGTGTTAGTACCGCATCTCGTGTAGGTGTTGGTAACATCGCAGGTATAGCTATTGCCGTTGTACTTGGTGGCCCTGGTGCTATTTTCTGGATGTGGGTTATCGCACTCATCGGTGCTGCCACTGGCTTCATCGAATCTACATTAGCACAAATCTACAAAGAACCTGTTGCTAAGGGCGGTTTCTATGGCGGACCAGCTTACTATATTCGGTATGGTCTAAACAACAAGGCATTATCTGTTCTATTTGCTATTTTAATCAGTATTACCTATGGTTGGATTTACAATTCTGTACAAGCCAATACTTTGGCTGCATCTCTCCAGGTATTCAACCTTGATGTGTCCTATACAGGCGCTGTAGTAGCAGTCCTTCTTGGTATTATCATATTCGGTGGTATCAACCGCGTTGCAAAAGCATCTGAAATCATTGTTCCTATCATGGCGATTCTATACATTGCTACTGCATTATTTGTGGTAATTATGAATATCACCCAATTCCCACATGTAATCTATACTATTTTCGCCTCCGCATTTGAGCCTGTTGCAGCAGGTGGTGGCTTATTAGGTGCTACTGTTATGAATGGTATCAAACGGGGGCTCTTCTCTAACGAAGCCGGGGAAGGTTCTGTTCCAAACGCAGCCGCTACGGCAGCTGTTAACCACCCTGTAGAACAAGGTCTTGTACAAGCATTCGGCGTATTCCTTGATACATTCATCATTTGTACAGCTTCTGCTTTCATCGTACTCATCGTGGGTGATTACAGCACTACAGGTCTAACAGGCATTGCTCTTGTACAACATAATCTAGCTCAACAACTTGGTTCTTGGGCGCCTACAGCCGTAGCCATTTTCATCGTTATGTTCTCCTTTAGTTCCTTAATTGGTAACTATTACTACGGTGAAATCAATATCAGCCACTTAACAAATAAACGATTCTACCTACATTTGTTCCGTATTGGCGTAATTCTTATGACATTTGTTGGCTCTGTTGCCTCTCTAGATCTCGTATGGAATCTAGCCGATTTATTCATGGCTTTCTTAGTATTAACTAACGTAAGTTCCATCGTACGTATGGGGCGCACAGCAGGTCTTGCCCTTGATGACTATATCAAACAACGTAAAGCAGGTATTGAAATGCCAGTATTTAACCGTTCTATTCTAAACCACACGTACGGCATCGTATGGTGGGGTGATGGTCAAACTACAGACTCCTCCGTACCTCCTACTCCAATTGAAGATACTGTGGAAAAATAAAATATATTGACGTATGAGGCTGGTGAAAGTATTTTTCACCAGTCTTTTTCGTATACTCTTCAAAATAGTTTATTAGTACATATATAAAGGTCTATATTTTTTAGAATATAAATCTTTATTTTTTTGTAAAAGTATCCATTTTCATAGATAAAAACATTGTTCACCAGCAGATTATACTGTGATAAAGATCATAGTAATTATCTATATTTTTACAACCTTCAAAGGTCAAAAACTATAGAATATATTTATGAAAATATAAAGGGTATTCTGTTTACAATGTCGAATATTTAAGTATGCGATATAATTAGCACTAATTAAACTATTAATTTACTCTATTATCCAGGAGGTAATTATGAACGGTTATAACCCATATGAAAACATGTTAAACACGTTAGACGTAGCAGCTGAAAAGCTCGGCTATACTCGTAGTGAATACGAAGTGTTACGTCACCCAGAACGGGAACTAAAAGTAGCGGTTCCTCTTCAACTCGACAATGGTGAAGTTCGCGTATACGAAGGTTATCGTTGCCAACATTCCACATTGCGTGGTAGTGCTAAAGGCGGTCTTCGCTTCCATCCAGATTCTGATGAAAACGAAGTGCGTGCACTTGCGGCTTGGATGACTATTAAAAACGCTATCGCTAACATTCCTTATGGCGGTGGTAAAGGGGGCATCAAAGTCGATCCTAAAACTTTAAATCCTCGTGAATTAGAACGCTTAACTCGTAACTTCGTACGCCGTATTGCACCTATCATCGGTGTTAATACAGACGTTCCTGCACCAGACGTAAATACGAATGCTCAAATCATGAGCTGGATTGCTGATGAATACAGCACATTAAAAGGCGAATGGAGCCCAGGTATCGTTACAGGTAAACCAATCGAAGTTGGCGGTTCCTTAGGCCGTAATGAAGCGACTGGTCGCGGTTGCCTCATTGCATTGCAAAGCTACCTCGCTAAGAAAAACTTGGATATCAAAAACCTTACTGTTGCAGTTCAAGGCTTTGGTAACGTAGGTTCCGTAGGTGCTCGTCTCATTGCACAAGCAGGTGCAAAAGTTGTAGCTATCGGCGACGTAAGCGTTAACATCTACAATCCTAACGGTCTCGATGTTGAAAAAGCATACGAATACGCTAACTCCCATGGTCGTTCCCTCGAAGGTTACAGCGAACCAGGAATGACTACAATTGGACCTCAAGAGTTATTGGCTCAACCAGTTGATGTATTATACATGGCAGCCCTTGAAAACCAATTAAACAAAGACAACATGGAAAATATCCAAGCTAAGATCATCTTGGAAGGCGCTAATGGCCCTACTACTAATGATGCGGATAAATACTTCTATGAAAAAGGCATCGACATCATCCCTGACGTTCTTGCTAACGGCGGCGGCGTAGTTGTATCCTACTATGAATGGGTACAAAATAAAGCAAGCTTCTACTGGACTGAAGAAGAAGTTAATGAAAGATTAACTAAGAATATGCAAAATAGCTTCGAAGCTGTTTGGGAAATGCAACATAAATACAATGTACCTCCTCGTCAAGCAGCGTACATGGTTGCTCTTGAACGCCTCGTAGTTGAAACTAGATGGCGTGGCTATAACTGCTAAACTTCTATACCTCCATACATTTTAGCCATAAAAAAAGCGTAAGCTCAATTTGAGTTTACGCCTTTTTATTTACCTATATACATAATCAAAACGTCTCGTGAGGTTCAATTTTTTTACTTAGTTATATTGATGAAACCACTTATTATTTAAAAGAACCTAATAAAGTAGCCATGCTAGGACGACTTATCAAAGCTTTCACCAATACAGAACCAAGAATAGCTGGAATAGTTTGACCAACGATAAGATTCAACACTAATGGCCAGTATGGAATACCAAGTAATGGACTGAGCCACAATGGCACACATAATGCAGGCACAAAGACGATTGGAAGCATTACCCACCAAGCGCTGAGGCCAAGCTTGCGCATTCCTACGATGATGCCAGTCGTTAATACGCCCACACCAAAGCCCCCCATCATATCGAGGATGCCAAGACCACCGAATAGGAAGTTAGAAATGAGGTTGCCAATCCCCATGGGAATCACCAAGAACGGAAAGGCATAAGCAAGTGCATATAATGATGTTGCTATACGAATTTGATAAGCCCCGAAGGAAACGCTTTGCGTTACATACAATACAACGATGTACAATGCCACAACCATGGCAGAAATAGTCAATTTGCGTGTAGAAATCATAACACTCACCTCCTCAAAATAAAAAAAGCATGGCAAAACTACCATGCTTACAATGCTTATGAATTTCCGTAGTTTTGTTTAGAGACAGGATGGTTTCAAACTGTCTTATTTAGTTGTCGCCTTTAGGCAGTACTAATATTAGCATATATCTAATATCTTCGCAATCAATTTGGTTGTAGGCGGACTTGTCTGTAAATCTACTATTAGTGTTAAGTTTGTAAGGACGGGGTGGCGGAAGATACCTTTCCTCATCGCTCCACTGGCTATACGGTCATCGGCCTAGGGCCTCGACCTGCCAAAGTCGCTCTTTGAAAAGGTATCTACCGCCACTGCGAATTTAGCTAATCAACTTAATCCTAATACTAGTGACATATAAGTCCGCCTAATTCCCAATATACCATCTTATCTATTAGAATATATAGCAAAGTAGCCGCCTAAATGGCAGCTACTAATTTAATCCAGTTTACGGATATTATAGTGCTGGGTCTTCGACTCCGTTTGCGTGAAAGGCTTTTGCTCTGTCGATACAGGTACCGCAGTGTCCGCATGGTTTGTCTCCGCCTTCGTAGCAGGACCAGGTTAAGTGGTATGGTACGCCGAGGCGTAGGCCTTCTTTTACGATGTCTGCTTTATTGTGGTTAATGAATGGTGCTTCTAAGGAGCATTCTTTACCGGATCCTTCAAAGATGGCGTCGCCCATGGATTTGTAGAAGTTTTCTGTACAGTCAGGGTATGCATTGCCAGCCGCATCATCACTGTGAGCACCGTAGTAGATATAGCCACAGTCTAAAGATAAAGCCAAGGATGCTGCCGCAGATAGGAATAGACCATTTCTAAACGGTACATAAGTGCTCACCGTACCTTCCCCTTCTGCATCTTGTTGTTCTTTGTAGGAACCTTGCGGAATGTCTTCACTAGATTGTGCTAACAAGGAGCAGTTACTGAAGGCAAATAGTTTGGTAACATCCATCGTTTTACCTTCGATACCATAGTGTTCTAAAATAGCTATAGCAGCTTCTAATTCTTTACTATGTTTTTGACCATATTGAATCGATAAGGGCACTACATTATCTTTACCAAATCGTTCAATGGCAAGGGCCAAACAAGTAGTGCTATCTACGCCACCGCTAAAAAGAACGACGGCTTTTTGTTTTTGAGCCATATTATCTCCTTATTCTGAATAACAGTTTTCAAAATATCTCGAACAATAAAGAATACAAACATAGATATATTTCAACAATATATATATTTCGATAGTAAAAGTCCTAACGCTATTACAACAGCCTCATCCGTAGATGAGGCTGTGTATTTACATTCGCTGTAATTTTATAGATCAATAACCAATTCTACTGGACAGTGATCAGAGCCAAAGATTTGTTGGTGAATCTTAGCTTCTTGGATTTTATCGTCAAGACGTTTAGATGTGATGAAATAGTCAATTCTCCATCCTGTATTTCGTTCACGAGCTTTCCCCATGTAGGACCACCAGCTGTATTCTTCAATCGCATCTGGATAGAGATGGCGGAATGTATCTGTAAAGCTGGCACCTAAGAGCTCAGTCATTTTAGCACGTTCTTCATCGGAGAAGCCCGCATTTTTACGGTTTGTCTTAGGATTCTTAAGGTCTATTTCCTGATGAGCTACGTTCAAATCACCACAAAGAATCACTGGTTTCTTCTTATCTAGTTCAAGCAAATAATTACGGAACGCATCTTCCCAAGTCATACGATAGTCGAGGCGTGCCAATTCTCGTTGGCTATTAGGTGTGTAGCAGCATACTAAATAGAAATTATCATATTCAGCAGTGATAACACGGCCCTCTTGATCATGCTCTTCAATGCCGATACCATTAGTTACAGACAAAGGCTTAATGCGCGTGAATACGGCAGTACCACTATAACCCTTTTTCACAGCGCTATTCCAATATTGCTCATACCCTGGCAGCTCTAAAGAAATTTGGTCAGGTTGTAATTTAGTTTCTTGCAAACAAAAAATATCAGCATCTAATTCGTTAAAGGATTCCATAAATCCCTTTGTTACAGCGGCGCGGAGGCCGTTTACATTCCAAGAAATTAATTTCAATTCTTACTCCTTTGCGATCATTCGCATCAATCTAATAGTATTCACCGTATGTAACTTGGTGAAAGTCTCTTTCACATAAAATATAAGCAAAGTTTTTGCTTAATGTAAGCTAATCTAAAGATTATATGTTAGCGATATTACTGCTTTTTATGTTTCTTAGCATGTCTTGCTTCAGCACGAGCCTTACGAGCATTTTCGTTGGCCTTAAGGTCGCTTTCACGTTTTTCACGGAAATAATTAGCCACCGTCGACAAGATAAGAATCACCAATACTGTTACATTAAACATACCTGGTCCAAAGGTATAGATATGATAACACATATAGCCAAAGGCAACGACCGTTAATAGTTGTTTTAAAAGATTCATTTGCCCTCCTATATTAGTTTAATGTTTCTACGCCAGTATTAAGTGGGAAGCCTTCATAGGTTACCCAGTCACTAGAACTACCAACATATAAAGCAGACTCTAGGCCTACTTCGCTCATGGTTAACAACGCATTACAAGCCGTTACACCAGAGCCACAGTACGTTACAACTGGTCGATTTTGGTAAATTTCGTTGTAATACTCAGCCTCTAAGTCTTTCAAAGACTTAGGACCATCTACAGTATAACCGCTTTCAAAAAAGTGATTAACAGCGCCAGGGATATGGCCTGTCATGCCGTCCATCGTATCTACTTGAGATCCATCATAGCGGAATGGCGCACGAGCATCAATGATAACATGATCTCCGCTTTCACTAGCCTTGAGAACCTCATCACGGCTCATAACCATATGCGTTTGCAACTCGTAGTTAAAGATAGATGGTTCAGCAGGTAATGGAGTAGGCTCTTTAGTTAAAAGATGGCCCTCTCTAACCCAACGTTCAACACCACCAGACAATACCCGTACATCAGTTAAGCCCATGTAGCGTAGCGTCCACCAAAGACGGCCCGCTAAAAATAGCCAAGAATCATATACTACAACCTTGGAGTTGCGCGTAATGCCATAAGACTCAAAGGTATGAGCCAATCGTTCCATATCTGGCAACGGATGTCGACCACCATGCTCGCCCAAAGGACCTGTTAAATCCTTATCCAAATCCACCGCATAAGAACCCTTAATATGTCCCTTTTTATAATCTTGATACCCTCGAGCATCTAAAATGATGACCTCATCGAAACAAGCTAATAATTCTTTAGGAGTGATAAAATTTGACATATTGTACTCCTTTCTTTGATTATATCGAAAAATACAAATCTCTTAATATTATTATATACGAGTACAACAGGATATACAATTTATTTTGGCACAGTGAAAGTTATTTATTTGCGTGGCATAAAAACTTAAATTACGCACAAAAGGACTGCAACTAAAATGTGATAAAACCACATTCTGTTACAGCCCCTAATTTAGATAGCATCAATTTTCTGAAGCTCATCACCTATACGTTTAACAATGCCTGTCACCAACGCATTGCCCATGAAGAACATACGCATACGATCAGATACTTCTACTACTTCACCTTTCACATTACGCTTATAGCGTGTCCAATCATCAGGGAAATCTTGCAAACGCTCAGCTTCAATCGGTGTAATGAGTCGATATTTACCATCAATTTTCAAAAGATGTGTAGAGCGATTAACACTACCTTCAGATGTAAGCATTGTCCGCCCAGGTAGCTCAAGAGAGTCATATTCACTCATACCACCTTCAGAGAAGGTATAAGTATGTCCATTCGTTGCAGTCCGTGTAATTTTCTTAGGTCCACGGAGATATTTAAACTTCTCTAATTTTTCACCATTGATATAATACTCTTCTGGCACTTGATTAGGTGAAACCACAATCTCTTTCAATGGGATTGGGTTTTCATCACCTTTAGGTTCAGTTTCAATCGTATAATAGTACCCATTTGTCATAAGACCAGAGTTCCACATTTTACCATCTGAGAAATTTGCAGAAACTTCAGCAATATCTTTGTCAAGCTTATTTGCATTAATACGTTTCTTAACTGCTTCACCTTTAACAGGGAATTGACGAGCAAAAAGCCCATCCTTAAAGATATAAGGTGTATAACAAGCTAAACGAGTATCTAAATCGGCATCAGTAGGTAATGTGGCTTCGTATTTAGTATGTAGTCGTTTTCCCCACTTTGTGTCATTTCTAAATACAAAGAAGAACACACGACGTCTCCGTTGTGCACGACCATAATCAGCAGCATTGATAACACGCCACTCCACAGAATAACCTAATTGATTAAAAGCAGCCAACATAATCGCAAAATCACGACCACGTTGGTTGGAAGGAGCCTTCAATAAACGGTCAACATTTTCTAATACTAAATACTTAGGCTTAATGGCCTCAGTAGCACGGATAATTTCCCAGAAAAGAACTCCTTTTTTCCCTTCGATACCAAGCTCATTCTTTTTACTACGTGCAACAGAATAGTCTTGGCAAGGAAAGCCTCCAACAATCATATCTACACCGTTGGCTTTCATTTCCTCAAACTTTTCATTAGGAATTAAAGCTACATCGGTTGGGATATGTTCCATATTAGGAAATCTATATAAGCCTACCTCATAGGCATCTTGTGTCTTACGAGATGGCTCATATTGGTTAGAATACAGGGTCTGGAAAGCCTCTTTAGAAGAGTTCTCTAAACCTACTATAAATCCACCTACACCATCAAACATAGAGAATATTTTCATTACTTTACCCCTTAATTTATCACATTCATAGATCTTTATTATAGCAAAAATAATAAAAAAGATCAAGATCAAAATTAATTACTTTAATGTAAACCCTTAGGGTATTCTTATAATTAGACTCTAATAGTACGATTTATTTCTAGCTCTATTTCACGTCCTTAACTATTTCTGCTACATATTCTCTATTCAACCAATAACATTGTTTAGCTATCATTTGACCGTCTGGTAACATAACCTTATCTTTTCCATCTTTGCCTTTAGGTCTTATATGGCAAACACCATTGAATTTAGTCCCTGGCAAATTATTTGATACTCTGTTGAGTACAGGTTTGAGTTCAATGCCAGTTTCCAAAATTGATTTTGTAGTTTTCCAAAGATCTTTTAGTTCATGTTCTATAACTATTTCTGGCATATTCCAGAGCATAATTCCTTTTAAGTAAGGCTCTCTGTTTTTATTTTCTGTCATTGTTTCATCATATTGGAATACTACAAATAGATATTTTGTATACTCAAAATTCTCATAAACTTGAGACTCTTCCCAATTATCTCTAACCCAACGATTGAAATCGATTTGTTCAAAGGACATATGTTCACGGGGAACTCCATTAGGCTCGAGTCTTATAGTCTTAAATTTAATATTTGCTTTATTAAACTCCCTAAGGGATTCTAACTTAGTTCCTTTTACGCCTAATACGGCACTTATAAGGTTAGCATTAAAGGCTTTATTTTTGGTAACTGGGATATCCATAAGTCTAGCAATCTCAGACACTCTTTTACCAATATATGGAGCAAATCGCTCTTGCAATAGCTGTAAGGTACTCTTACTTTTTAGCTCATCAACATTAAAGAGTGAAGGAATTGACTGCTTATCAATAACACGTCGAGCAAAGGCAGTCATATAAGAGTTTTTAAGGGAAAAAGCACGTTGTTTTGCTGGTATATCTGAAAACGGCTGTCTTCTTACCGATTTGGCGTTAATCCCCTTAGTACATGCTGCTAAATACATTGTGTCACTCTCAGAAATATTATGTGCTTCACCTTGCTTAATTTTATCTATAATTGTTTCCCAATCCTGTTTTATGATTTCCAAATCAGCTGGATCAAATTTGTGTAAAACAGCTTTAACAATAGGAAATTCCTTTTTATCTACTTCATCCTTATATAAATAAAATACAACTAATAAGTTCTTATTTTTTTGCCAAAAGGAAGAATCATAAAATGAGTCCTTATAATCTTCTTCATAATTAATTATATTAAGCACTAGGCGTTCTTTTGCTGAGAACTCATTTTTCTTATTTTCTTTTATAGCAGTTACTTTTAACTCTAACCCCAAATTTACAAAATCAGCTTCAGCTCGACTATTCACAGCAATTTTAAAAAGACCTTCTTCTAAAATCTGACCAATGCCACCCTTGTTTCCTTTGCTATCTAGGCGCTTATTTATATCAAATTCACCTACTGTTTTACCTTCCGCAGATTCTGCCACCTCTAATACATCTTCAATAGAGTTATATATCTTATCCAAAGTCATTAGAACCGCCTCCCATCGCATATACATAAATTATATCAAAGGTATATAGAATTATACTAACTTAACTTTCAACTAGTTCATTCATCGTTTAATCGCTAATTATAAATATTAATACCTGTTCAAGTCAAACATTTTCATCTATTCCTTATAATTATCGTATCCATACGTCTTTTTTGCCACGTAAAGTTGTGATATAATGTAAATAATTACTCTTAGGGCATTTGTCTGCCCAAATGGATCCAAAAGAGTTAGTGTGTTTTCAAGGAGCGTGCGCAGTTGAAAAAGGGGTACATCAAGTTAATAGCAGCCATTGTGCTCGGTGTTGCTATTATCGGTGGTGGGATCTATGGGGTGTATACACTCTTATCATCCAATACAACGACAATTTTATATCGATCAACCGTTGACGATAAAATCAACGCCATACGACCTTATATTATCGCACTGGACGCATATAACTCGTATAGTGTAGCCTATGCTAGCCAATTACAACCAACGCTGGAAGAGTTGCGTAATGGTTCTCATAATACGACGATTACACTACCTAAATACAAGGAACTTAAAGCTGCATTAGAGGTAGCAAAACAAGATAGTTCTACGCCCTACGAAGATGTAAACCAAGCAACAAATGATGTCCTCGTAGTACTTGATCAAATTATTCCTATTGCTGATCAGTTGCAATCTTACTATGTGGAACGTCGTTATGAAAAGGATAATTATAAAGGTAGCGATGAGCTAGCAGCTCAATATGTACCTTTAGCAGAACAGTTCTACGCTACATATAATGCATTAGACTTAGCTTTAGATAATCGTAATAATGAGCTTTATAACGAACGCATGACTGAGTATCAGGGAGAAAAACGGGAAAATGCGGTTAACTTTATAGAGATAAATCTCATAACGGCACAAACTATTGACCTTATTGATCCAGATGGGAATACAGACACCCAAAAGGTAGAATCAAACTTACAACAAATTACACAACGCCTCAATAAATTACAACCTGGTACTACACCAGAAGTACAAAATGCGGTAAGAGAGTATCAAGACTCAGTAAAAGAATTTGTTGCAGAGGCACGCAACTACATTATTATCAACTCATCTTATGGCGAAGCTTATACGCAATTATTTACCAAGTATAATAAAATGATTGGCAAGGCCAATGCAGTTAACATGGCAGACTTAGATGTAACAGAAAAAAAATAATATTTAGATAACACAAAGGACTAGCCCATGCGAGCTAGTCCTTTTATTTTTATGTAAGCAGCAAACTTTATTTCTTTTTCAAATCTTTTGTAATGATGTAATATTCAGACGGTGTTATCTTGATACCATCAATATGTTTATTACCTACAATATTAATTTTAGGATACCCAAGGAATAATGCTACAGCGTTATCTAACATCAGTTGTTGCGCATTGATAACCGCATTACGACGCACCACTGGGTCGCTACTGCTTTCACCAAGAGCCAACAATTCATCGAAACGAGAATTGGAGAAGCCAGAGCCATTAGTTTCAACGCCTGTACCCCAATATTGTTTCAAGAACCATACTGGTTGTCCCGTATTAGCGGTTACAACACTGGAGATAATCATATCATAATCACCAGATTGAGATAATGTGTCGATAACCGCATAATCTACGATTTTAATTCGTAAATCTACACCGATTTTTTTGTAGTCCGCTTGTAATGCTTCCGCATATAATGGCAATTCAGGACGAGTCGTGTAGGCATAAAAATCAAGTACGAGGTTTTCACCATCTTTATCGACAATGCCATCACCATTCGTATCTTCATAGCCTTCTCGTTTAAGTAATTCTTTAGCGCGCTCTACATTATATTTATTAGGATCACGTAATTGGTTAAAACCATAATCGATGGATGGCGGCAATGGAGCCTTACCAGCTACAAACGTATCTTTCATGAGATTTTTCGCATAAGACTCACGGTCTGCTGCTGCAATGAGGGCTGCACGAAGATTTGGATTTCGTAGTTTCCCCTTTTGCCCCATACGAACAAATACGTCACGCAAGGAAGACATTTCATAGATAGTAAAGTTCTTATCATTTTGGAAGATACTATATTCACCAGGTCCAATGCTAATAGCCATATCTACATCACCAGATTGTAATGCCATAGCACGCGTATTCGCATCATTAATGGAAGGGATCTCAACCTTGGCAAAGCCTGCTTTACCATCCCAGTAATTATCATTACGTTTTAGTTCAGCACGCTCTTTTGTGAAAGAGGATACTACATATGGACCAGTACCAATAGGACCTTCCTTTGCAATATCACGACCATTCGCCTCTGCTGTCACATCCATAATCAAAAACAATGGATCTCCTAACAAGTTGGGCAAGTTATAATATTCCTTGTCAGTCTTGATGGTCAACTCCTGACCGTTAGCAGTAATTTCTGTATAGTTAAAGAACGTTTTTGCTCGTTTACTTTTAGCAAAAGTTCGTTCTAAAGATGCTTTTACCGCCTCAGCTGTCAAACTATTACCATTTGAGAATTTAACTTTATCATTGATGGTGAAAGTCCATGTTAACTTGTCATCACCTTGCTTCCAAGAGGTGGCAAGCCAAGGCGTTGCTTTCATTTGATTATCAAACTTGATAAGCGTTTCACCTATACCAAATCGTACAACGGCCCAACTAAAATAATTTTCCGTTGGTTCTAATGTGCCAGCAAAACTAATAGCCCCTACCTTTAATACATCATTAGATGAAGCAGAATCTTGATTCATACAACCAACAGTTCCGAGCATAGTCACACCAAGGGTCATACCAATTAGTAAAGCCTTGCGTAATCCTTTCATTTATACACCTACCTTTCTACACACATCAACTATCTATTTATACTCAGATACTCACTATTTTTTGCATTAACATAATCTAGTAAATATAACCTGCTTTTACAATAGTTAATATAAAAAAATCTATGTACATCACTTCATATGAGCATATCTTGTTATACCCATAGGGGTATATTTTATACAGTCAACTATACTATATATTAGGTGTTAACACAATGTATAATTTGAGAAACATTTCAATATATTTATTAAAAAATTTCATATCTTAACTATGCATAAAAATAGCAGTTAGTCTTGAAACTAACTGCTATTTTAAGTTTACCTATCCGATGTAACTCTCTACATTTCAAATTTATGCTTTTGAAATTTTGAAAGTAAATTTTCCTATTAAGCTTCTAATGCAGCCTCATCCAAGGTAAGCGGCTTATGATCTTGGCCAATTTCAAAGATAGAGCTCAATAAAACCTTTGTATATGGATGTTTTGCATCCGCCAAGTGGAAAGCATCAAGTTCTTCAACGATAGCACCTTTGTACATTACGACCACCTTGTGGCACATCGTACGAATAAAGGCAATATCATGAGCAATAAATAGGTATGTTAAATTTTTCTTTTTTTGTAAACGCGCCAAAAGGTACGCAATGGAGTCTTGTACAGATACGTCTAGAGCACTAGTAGCCTCGTCTAACACCAGGATTTCGGGCTCTAAAACGATAGCACGAGCAATGGCAACACGTTGGCGTTGACCACCAGACATTTCATGAGGATAGCGATGCATAAACTCGCGAGGTAAATCTACCATTTCCAGGTAGTCACCTGCGATTTGCTCTTCTTTTCCCTTTTCAAGAAGACCAAAATTATAAAGTGGCTCAAGAATGATATCTTTAACCTTCATACGTGGGTTAAAAGCTGCAGATGGATCTTGGAATACCATTTGAATCTTTTTACGGTATTCTTTCGTTTGTTCGGAGTTCATATGTTGAATCTCTACACCATCTACATAAATCTCGCCTTCTGTAATAGGAAGCATCTTCATGATCATACGAACCAATGTTGTTTTCCCTGAGCCAGATTCCCCTACAATACCAAGGGACTGACCTTTTTCGAGAGTTATATTAATATCCTTACATGCTTCAAGCTCACCACCAGTAGGAAGTGGGAATCGTTTATATACATTCTTAATTTCTACTGCGTAATTAGTCAATGTAACGACCTCCTCCCAATGTTGGCACAGCGTCTTTTAGTTGTTTCGTATATTCATTAGATGGATTTTCCAAAATATCTTGTGGGGTTCCAGCATCTACAACACAGCCCTTTTTCATAACAATAATATAGTCAGACATATACGCTGCTACACCAAGGTTATGAGTTACCATGACTATTGCAGAATTATGCTCTTTAGCTAGTTCAAGCATTTGCATAACCACTTGAGATTGTGTTGTTACATCGAGTGCTGATGTCGGTTCGTCACCGATGAGTAGTGCTGGGTCCAATGCTAACGCCATAGCAATACCAACACGTTGACGTTGACCACCAGATAATTCGTGTGGATAACGGCGCAATATATCCGCTCCATTAGGAAGAGATACAGATTCTAATAACTCAATTGCTCGTCGATCACATTCATCATTAGTGATTTCAATATGAGATGTAAACAATTCTCTAAATTGTTTACCAATGCGAACAATTGGATCTAATGCACTACCACTATCTTGGAAAATCATAGCCATATCTTTACCACGTATGGCTCTCCATTCTGACTTAGATAGGGTACGAAGGTCGTGACCGTTAAAGATCATTGTACCGTCTGTAACCTCACCACCTACAGGTAATAAACCCATGAGGGCCCGGATTACAGTAGTTTTACCGGATCCGGACTCACCTACAATGGTTAATACCTTACCGCGTTCCAAGGTAAAGTTCACATCCATAACAGCAGGCACACCTTGGTACGCAATGTTAAGGTTTTCTACAGTTAGTATGTTTTCTGCCATTATAGCTCCTCACTATTTTGTAATTTTATTAGTAATCCAGTAGTAATCACTTGGGTACATGACAGCACCTTTCAAGTAAGAACCAGTAACAATGTTAGTTTTAGGATAACCTAAGAATAATGCAGCACCATCATTCATCAATAATTGTTGAATTTGGATTGCGTATTCACGACGTTTTGCAGGATCGAATTCTGTTTCAGCTGCATCTAACAATTGGTCAACTTGTGGATTGGAATAACCAGAACCGTTTTGAGGGTTGGAACCATTGTCATTTGTATGCCAGTAGTTAGCCAAGAACCAGATTGGATCGCCTGTATTAGCCGTTACGATGTTGGAAATAAGCATATCATAGTCGCCATCTTGACCCATTTTATCGATCAAGTTGTAGTCAACTGTTTTAATTTTCATATCGATACCAACTTTTTTGAGATCTGCTTGAACAGCTTCTGCGTAAAGTGGTAATTCTGCACGAGAGTTATATACTACGAAGTTGAATGTTAATGGTTTGCCATCTTTATCAAGGATCCCATCGCCATCAGTATCTTTCCAACCATCTTCAGCCAACAATTGTTTAGAACGTTCAGGATTATACGCATTAGGATCTTTCAAATCGTTGAAGCCATAGTCCATGGATGGTGGAATTGGAGCAGAACCAGGAATAAATGTACCTTTTAACAATACATCAGCATAGTTTTTACGGTCTGTTGCAGAGATAACTGCAGCACGAACTTTGTCATCCCCAAGAATACCTTTTTGATTAATACGGGCCAATACGACACGAAGAGATGCGATTTCATCTACTTTGAATTTATCATTGCCTTGGAATAAACCAATTTCACCAGGGCCGATGTTAACAGCCATATCTACGTCGCCAGATTGTAAGCTTATAGCGCGAGTATTAGGGTCATCGATGGAAGGAATTTCTACAGTTTTAAATGGTACTGTACCATCCCAGTAGTTTTCGTTCGCAGCCATTTCAGCACGTTCTTTAGTGAAGGATTTAACTACATATGGGCCTGTACCGATAGGGCCTTCCTTCGCAAAGTTACGGCCATCTTTTTCAGCTTGGACATCAACAATTAAGAATAATGGATCGGCCAAAAGACCAGGCATATTAGGATATTCTTTCGTCGTATGAATTACCAATTGTTGACCATTTGCTTCGATGGAATCATATTCAAAGAACGTTTTTGCACGATTGGATTTTTCAAAAGCACGTTCGATAGATGCTTTAACAGCTGCAGCATCAACCTTTTTACCGTTGGAGAATTTTACTTTGTCATTGATTGTGAAAGTCCACGTTTTATGGTCTGGGGATACTTCCCATTTAGATGCAATCCATGGTTGAGGTTTCATTTGTTCGTCAAACTTAGCCAATGTTTCACCTACACCATAGCGCATTACAACCCATGCGAAGAAGTTTTCTGTAGGTTCTAATGTGGATGCGAAGTTAGTAACGCCTACTTTTAATACATCTTTGTTAGCAGCACCATTATTATCAGATCCACAACCTGCTATGAAGGAACCCATCATTACAATACTAAGACCTGCTAATAGAGCCTTTTTCCAAGATTTTTTCATTTAAAATCTCCTTTTACAACTATATGTAAATCATAAAAACATTTAACATCATCACTATCTAAAATAGTTGTGATGGAAAAACCATAATTTCTTACCAGTCATAATGAAACTTTCACTAAATAAAGATTCAAATTTATGAAGGTAAAAACAATTTTATCCTTGATTTTTTGGATCCACTACATCTCGTAAGGAATCAGACCAAAGATTAAAAATAGATACCACGATTAAGATCGACATACCAGGGAATACCATAAGCCATGGACTTGTTTGCAAGTACTGGCGGCCTTCGTTAAGCATAAGGCCCCATTCAGGTGTTGGTGGCTGTGCACCAAAACCAAGGAAGGAAAGCCCTGCCACCTCAATCATGATGGCCCCAATATCAAGTGCACCTGTAGTAACAACAAGAGGCATAATATTAGGAATAATATGTCGTCTTAAGATAGTTGCCGTAGACGCCCCCATCATAACCGCAGCCGTTACATATTCTTCACCACGTACTTTTAACGTCATAGAACGTACTAAACGAGCATATTTTGCCCAACCTACTACAGATAAGGCCAAAATCGTATTCACAATGCTACCACCCAAAATACCAGCAATAGCGATGGCTAAAACAACACCTGGAAAGGATAACATAATATCAGCTAGGCGCATGAGAACCATTTCGACTTTGCCGCCGAAATAGCCTGCTATAGCACCGATGATAGTACCAATACTCACCATGATAACGACGATGGATACGCCCATGAACAAGGATAATTGAGTACCGTAAATGATACGAGATAATACATCACGTCCTAATTTATCTGTACCAAACCAATGTTGGCTGCTTGGTGCTTGCAATGCCTGACTTATATTTGAGGTGAAAGCATCGCCCGGTGCAAGCCAGGGTGCAAAGATAGCGATGAGAACAATGATAATCATCAACCCACTATAGAAAGAGAACAATTTATGTTTTTGAATAAATTCTGCCATTATGCTCTCTCCCTTTTCAATCTAGGGTCTAATAAGATATATGATGCATCAACCAATGCGTTAATACACATATATGCTAAAGCAACCCACAACACAAAACCTTCGATCAATGGATAATCGCGCATGGTAATAGCATAAATTGCCATATTCCCAAGTCCCGGCCAAGAGAATACCATTTCTACGACTGCCACACCACCTAGTAACCAACCGATAAGAACACCAAGAATAGTGATGAGTGGTAACACCGCATTAGGTAAAATATGACCGAATAAAATTTTTATCTCACTAACACCGCGAGCACGAGCGCCAATAACATAATCCTTTTGCATTTCCTCAAGGATAACGAGCCGCACTTGACGCATGTATTTAGACCCAACAACAACTGCCAAAGTAATAGCGGGCAAAATAACACCAGACGCAGTCACGCGAGAGGATGCAATCGGTACAAGGCCTAATTTAAGACCGAAGATGTAAATCAGTATAAGACCTAACCAAAACGTAGGCATAGATACGCCTACGAAAGATAGAAATCTCAACACATAATCAACCCATTTGTTACGATTTAAGGCGCTTATAATACCTGCAGGCAATGCATAGAGCAGCGTAAATACTAAAGCCGTACCCGCTAACATTAATGTACCTGGTAAAGCCTCCAACATACGATCTACTACTGGTTTTTTAGCAGAATAACTCATCCCCAAATCACCTTGTGCGACATTGACGACCCAGTTTGCATACTGTACTACAAATGGTTTATCTAACCCAAGCTGAGCTCGAGTTTCATCGATAAGCTCCTGAGATACGATAGTATCTGCCGTTTCAAGTAACATCGTTACTGGGTCACCTGGTGCTAAATAGGTGAGACAAAATGTCAAAAATGTGATGCCAAACAAGGTAACAATAAATTGCCCCAATTGTTTGACAAAGCGTTTGCCCATAGGCGCCTCCTAAACTCTCTAAACACTAACAACAATTCAAATGACAAACTAATGGTACTAGCTTTTTTATATAGCGTTGAAGCTTAAAGGCTAGGGAACGAAAAAAGGCTAGTCGCCCGACTAACCTAAATTAAGCACAGCATATGCATACCATGCCTTTAGAGCAGGCTTTCTGACTTTGATTCATCGCAACATTTCGGCCTTCCCAGTTTCCCAGTGACCCTATAATGAAACCTTGCTCCTCATTACAGCTATTTGCATAGTATGGGTTTTTCACCCATTTTCCTCTTTTACGCTCGGTAAATACCGACACTCACTAGTTCATTCATTTTTATCGATTATAAATATACTATATTAATACTCTATTTGCAATACATATACCCCTTATGGGTATATGTATTTCGCGTATTTTCAATATAGTTTTTATACTGATAAAAAATATTAATTAGTGATTAAATTCATAATCCTGCATAAAATTATATAAATTAACTTATATAAATAATTTTTTATTTATATTTACTGTATATGACGGTATATATATTAATTTTAATAATAATAAAACAATGTAAAACTTTATTATAAAATCTTTTTATACACAGCGAAAATTTGATTAATAATAATACTCTTTATGTTTTTTCATATCTGGCTCGCATTAATTATAAGTCTAATGCATGATTATGATAAAAAAAGAGGCTATTACCAAGTAATAGCCTCTAATAAGACGAGATATATTCAGTTAATCAATACTTTGTTGTAAGCGGTGTGCTCTGCGTGTATCCCACGCTTTACGCAAAACATAAATCACCAAACCTATGCTTACTGCCACCGCACTACCTACCATAGCATCAAAACCACATGCGTAGATTGCATATAGACAATAAAGAACGCCTATACCGAACAAGTAATTAGAGCGTTTAATACGACTTTCAGCTACGCCAGCCATACGCATCATTGTAGGTACTGCCAAAATGCACAATACATACGGTACTACGTTAGTTACAACCGCTAAGTTTACTAAGATTTCAAATTGCTCACGCAAGGATTCGCTTGCAGTGAACAAAGTAAGTAATGTTTCAACAGCGAGTAAAATCAATACGCCACGAACAGGAGCATCTTTGCTATTTACACGGGCAAATATTTTAGGGAAGTAACCATATTCTGCTGCGCTTTTGAATACACGGGACAATGTGAATTGCCAACAAAGTAAAGCACCAAAGCAAGAAATAACCATAGCAGCCATAACGATGTTCGCAATAGTATCATTGAACATGTATACGAATGTCAAGCCGAATGGTGCGTTAGAATTTAATAAGTCAACGTTCGGCACAATACCTGCCATAACGTTTGTGGACAAGATATAAACCACTGCCACTGCTAATGTACCTGCCACTGTAGCGATAGGTACATTTTTCTTTGGATTCTCAACAGCATCAGCATTAGCCGCTGCGGACTCAAACCCTAGGAAGCCCCATAAAGTTAGGGAAATAGATTGTTTTACCGCATCATAAAGCGGAAGATCATTTGGGTTCCATGCCGCCCAATAGATAGATGGATCGAACCAATGCCAGCCAATTGTACCGATTAATAAAACCGGAATAATAGAACCCCAAATAGTCATGTTGCTGAGTCGACCTGTAAAGCGATTACCTCTAAAGTTTAAAATCGCTGCAAACCACAAGAGCACAATTGTTACTTGACTTGTTTGTGTCGCATTGAGGTCAACACCAAAGAAAGCTGCGCCATAACCTACGGCAGATACCGCGATGGCGATATTAGCAATGATGAGAGATATGCTGTAAGCATAGCTCGCCATAAAATGTCCAGTTTTACCGAAGCGATGTTCTGCATAACCGCCCATGCCCCCTTGTTTTTGGGAGAACATACCCGCTTGAGCAAAAATATACGCTAGTAAAAGCGCACCCACAGCTGTCACGAGCCAAGATAAAACTGAAATAGTACCAACTTGAGCCAAATTAGTTGGTAACATAATGATCCCAGCTCCTAGCATATTGGCTGCTACCATTGTGGTTAGCTGGAATACAGACATTTTTTTAGCGGTGGTTTTCATGTATCAATCCCCTTTCACTAAGGTGAATTTTTTCTCGTCCATAATTCACTTAAAATATATATACCGCTAAGTAAATCCAGTTCGTGCTGTGATGGGCTTGAATGTGAATTTACCGTTTTTATTCTTATTACGAGTTAAATAATAACACCTATGAAACCAAAATAAAAGTACTTTATTGGCGGACAAGGCATATTACACGAATTGAATAAATTATAGGTAATTTATCAACTAAAACGAAGAGAATTCATTTTAATTGCGGCAAAGTATATTTTTACCCTATTTTATTCTGTGTATAGATGTAATTTTTCCTATCTATCACGGTTATAGTGTCCTAGTACAAGACTATTATTTCCTCACAGTCCACTATATGTGTACACGCAAATGCATCATTTTAATAGTTAATTATCAATTAGAATTATGGGATTTATAGGTATCGTCTAGCTTTTAAATAAAAAATCGATATACATATAAGTATAATAGGCAATATTAGCCCCTTAATGAAATCCTTATATGTATATCGATCTTATTTTTTCAGATTTTATTGATAACTATTCTTTATTTTTATCTACTGCTTATTCCGCACTAAGTTCTACTCTTGTACAGATTCAACGATTGCTTTCCATTCAGCAATTTGTTTTTCCTCAGCAGCGATAATAATTTTACCATTATTACGTTGTCGTTCCACACATTCTGGAGCCGTACCAGAATAGTTATTACGACCTGCAACACAAGCTTCGATGGAGATAGCGTCAAGAATATCAGCATCAAAACGGTTGGAAATAGCTTTGAAGTCCTCTACGGATAAATCAAGAAGTACGCAACCTTTTTCGATGCAATGATGCACCGCATTACCTACAATTTCATGGGCTTCACGGAATGGGACGCCTTTCTTCGCAAGATAATCTGCCATATCCGTAGCATTAGAGAAGTCGTCATCAAGGACTGCTTTCATATGAGACCCATTTACCTTCATACCGCGAATCATAGCCGCATTGATAGACAATGCAAAGTGAACTGTATCGATAGCATCAAAGATGCCCTCTTTATCTTCCTGCATATCCTTGTTGTAGGTAAGTGGTAATCCTTTCAAAGTTGTTAAAAGTCCTAACAAATGACCATAGGTACGGCCTGTTTTGCCACGAACCAGCTCGCAAACGTCAGGATTTTTCTTTTGCGGCATAATACTAGAGCCCGTGCAGTGAGCATCATCAAGTTCAATAAAATTGAACTCATTGGTAGACCACAAGATCAACTCTTCGCTAAGACGACTCAAGTGCATCATCACTAAAGATGCAAATGACAAGAATTCAACTACGTAATCGCGGTCAGATACGGCATCCATGCTATTTTCATAAATTCGAGAGAATCCCAATAGTTTTTGTGTGTACGTTTGATCAATGCCGTATGTAGAACCAGCTAATGCGCCCGCACCAAGAGGCATGATGTCAGCATGTTTAAATACCATCAACAAACGATCAAAATCGCGTTCCAACATAGAGAAATAGGCCATCATATGATGCCCAAACAATACAGGTTGAGCCCGTTGTAAGTGCGTATAGCCAGGCATGATAATATCACTATACTTTTCAGCTGTTTCGATAAGGGCCTTTTGCATATCTACGATGAGTTCACCCATTTCCACAACAGCTTTACGCACGTACATGTGCAAGTCTACTGCGCATTGGTCATTACGGCTACGACCTGTATGCAAGCGACCACCGGCTTCACCGATGTCATCAGTTAAACGCTTTTCAATATTCATATGAATATCTTCAAGAGCTACAGAAAATGGGAATTCCCCTTTATCGATTTGCCCTTTAATTTTTGTTAAACCTGCTATAATTGCATCTCGATCTGCGTCGGAGATAATATTTTGTTTTGCTAGCATAGTCGCATGCGCCTTGCTACCTGCAATATCTTCGGCGTACATCCGCGCATCAAAAGCGATAGAGGATGTAAAATCCTCTACCGCTTTATCAGTGCCTTTTGTGAAACGCCCGCCCCACAATTTAGCCATTATTTACCTGCTTTCTCTTTCATCAATGCGTTAATTTTGAGAGGTAAACCGAACAAGTTAATGAAGCCTTCTGCATCAGATTGATCGTATACATCATCTTCTTCAAATGTTACGAAATCTTCGCTATACAAGGAATAAGGGGAGGTGCTGCCCGCAGAAATGATATTTCCTTTGTACAATTTAAGTTTTACTTCACCGGTTACAGTTTTTTGAGTTTCATCAACAAACGCTTGTAATGCATTCATCAATGGTGCAAACCACATGCCATCATATACGAGTTCAGCGTATTTGTTAGCAATGAGTTCTTTGTAGTGGTATGTAGCTCTATCTAAGCAGAGATATTCAAGTTCTCTATGAGCATACATGATGATAGAGCCACCTGGGTTTTCATAAACGCCACGGGATTTCATACCTACCAATCTATTTTCAACGATATCTACAACGCCCACACCATAGTGTGCGCCGATTTCGTTGAGTTTTTCTAATAATTGTAATGGAGTGCCTTCTTGACCGTCTACGGCTACAGGTACACCTTCTTTAAAGGATACAGTTACATAACCAGCTTCATCTGGAGCTTGTTCAGGTGTATGTGTTACCAAGTACACATCATCTTTAGGAGCATTTGCTGGATTTTCAAGATCGCCGCCTTCATGGGATAAATGCCATACGTTTTGGTCCATGGAATACGGATGTTTTTTTGTAGCTACAACTGGAATATCATGTTTAGCGGCATATTCCATGCAGTCTGTACGGGATTTCAAATCCCACTCTCTCCAAGGAGCGATGATTTTCATGTTAGGAGCCAATGCTTTGATAGTCAACTCAAAACGAACTTGGTCATTACCTTTACCAGTCGCACCATGAGCGATTGCATCAGCGCCTTCTTTTTCGGCAATATCTACGAGGATTTTACCGATTAAAGGTCTCGCGAAGGATGTACCTAATAAATATTTACCTTCGTAGATTGCACCAGCTTTTACAGTAGGCCAAATATAATCTTTTACAAACTCTTCCTTTGCGTCAACAATATACGCTTTAGAAGCACCAGATTTTATCGCTTTTTTCTCAACTGCATCATAATCCTCAGGTTGGCCCAAGTCTACACACACAGCAATAACTTCAGCGCCATAGTTTTCTTTCAACCAAGGAATGATAACAGAAGTATCTAAACCACCAGAATATGCGAGTACTACTTTATTTGCTTTACCCATGATAACACCTCATAAACCACTATCTATTTAGACTCATATAATCAATACGATATCAGATAATTGTGAAAGCACCGTGGTATCTTCTATCACCGACAGGCATTTTCTCCTTCTGACAAAAATTAGTATACACCTGTATAATTATAAATGCAAGCATTATTTTTATTCATTTTAATAATATATTTTGTTTCCGAACTAACAGAATATAAAAAAGCTATATCTAGTAGTCTAACACTAGATATAGCCTATTAAATATATTAAGTTATTCTTCCACAAGCTCCAAATCCTGTTCATACGCATAGTCTGCCTCGGCTCGTGTAATCATGCCTTGGTCTACCATTTGTTCAAGCACCAGCTTTTGTCGAGCCTTAGCGCCTTCATAGTTCGTATAAGGATCTAAATAGGACGGTGCATTAGGTAATGCTGCGAGTAAAGCGCTTTGCCCCAATGTTAATCGACTTGGACTCGTACCGAAGTAGCCATAAGATGCTTCGTAGATACCGTAGTAATTATGTCCATAATATACGGTATTCAAATACATGGTGAGAATTTCTTCCTTAGAGTAGTAATGCTCCATTTCACTAGCGAGAATCGCCTCTTCTACCTTACGACTCATAATGCGCTTTGATGAAAGGAAAAGATTTTTTACGAGTTGTTGTGTAATAGTACTACCACCTTCCAGCGTTTCACCTGCTATGGTATTTGTGTACAAGGCGCGAATAATACCGAGTACATCAATAGCTCCATGTTTATAATACCGCTTATCCTCAATAGCGATTAATGCATTTTTTGTATACTCAGGAATAACATCCCCTTTCACCCAATGCTCTTTTGAAACACGTTGATTAAGAGCTATCTGTACTTTATCTCTAAATGTAAACAGGCGTATAATTCGATCTGTACGACTGAGCGTGTCTTCACTTTGTTCTATTTGTTTTTCAACAAGTGTATGAGCTTTACTCTCACGATTTGTCCCTTGAAAGCTATGGTATCCGTCATAGATAAACATAGCCAAAATCATGACCACCACGAATACAACTAGGTTTCGAAGGTAGCGAAATACTTTCATTTCTTTCACCTATTTCTTAAAGGTCTGTAATATAAACACATGTAAATATAGGTTTATAATCTAGCCATCTATACAATACCTTATATACATATACAGATATAAAGTATATTAAATGTATTGTATCACATCAATCAAGAAGAAGATATGTAAAACACTAGTTTCTGACGACCACTCATACTACAAATATATTTAATATATCTTATAACGGCACGATACTATATATCTATAAATACCGATTAATGCATATTAATTATACTTATTAAGTTGTATTAAAAACTTTAAATAGAGTATAATATATGAGATGATAAAAACATGCCTATGGAGGAGTAATATGAAACAGTGTATGGATTCAGAAAATCTGCATCGTCGATTGCGTAAAATCTTAGGTCAAGTGCAAGCTATTGATCGAATGATTGAAGAAGACATTCCCTGCGAAGATGTGTTGAGCCAAATTAATGCAGCTAAATCTGCACTACATAAAGTAGGACAAGTAATTCTTGAAGGACATATCAACCACTGCGTACGAGATGGTATCGAACATGGTGACGTAGAAAAAACCATTAGCGACTTTACAAAAGCTGTAGAGCGCTTTGCAAATATGGGTAAATAAAAAAGGACTCTACAAATGAATTGCACAAAAAAAATTAGACATAATTTCGGGAGGTGCAGTTCAAAATGTAGGGTCCTTTTTATTACCCCAATATTAATCGTGGTTAGTTGTTAAGAATTCACTCAATGCAGCGAGTGCATCATCTTCATCAGCACCGTCAGCAGTCAATGTAACGGATGTACCTTTTGTAGCACCCAAAGTTAGTACTGTTAAAATAGATTTTGCATCAGCTGTTTTGCCATTAGCCGCAATCGTTAATTTGGAAGCGTACTTAGCAGCCAATTGAGTGAAGGCTGTAGCAGGACGAGCATGTAAGCCAGATTCGTTAGTAATTTCTACTGTTAATTCTTTCATGATAACCTCTTTCTATCTCGATAGGCAGAACCTATCTCATACGTTCTAATAGGTATATTGTATCAATATCAAGCATTTCAATTCAAGTATATTACATCTTATTTGCTATGTACTGATCCAATTTAACGAAAATAGAATTATAATAAACCTTTTTCAGCTAATACAGATTTAGCGTATTCTGTAATCTCTTCTGCTGTGTCCATAGTAAGTACTTTATTTGCCACCTCTTCACATTCTGCTTTAGAAACAAAACGCAAGATATTTTTAATAAGAGGAATCGAAGAAGCAGTCATGGAGAATTCGTCGAGACCAAGACCTAATAGAATCATGGTCGCCACAGGATCGCTAGCAAGCTCACCACACATACCTGTAAATTTACCTTGCTCATGACTGGCATCAATAACATGTTTAATAAGACGTAACACGCCTGGATGCAATGGTTGATACAAGCTACCGATTGCTTCATTCATACGATCTACCGCCAAAGTATATTGACAAAGATCATTCGTACCGATACTAAAGAAGTCTACATATTTAGCAAGGATTGGAGATATAACAGCTGCCGCTGGTACTTCAATCATGATGCCAACCTTGATATCCTTGTTGAAATCCTTTCCTTCTGCTGTAAGCTCCGTCTTACATTCATCAAGCATTGCATTCGCTTGTTTCACTTCCTCAACGGAAGCAATCATAGGATACATAATGTGAATGTCACCAAACGCACTAGCTCGTAATAAGGCACGCAATTGTACCTTAAAGATATCTGGGCGATTTAAAGAAATACGAATGGCACGATAGCCGAGGAATGGATTCATTTCACTTGGCAAATCAAGGCATTTCAACTCCTTATCACCACCGATGTCCATGGTACGAATGATAACTGGTTGCCCCTTCATATCTTGGGCAACCTTTTTATATTCTTCAAATTGTACATCTTCTGTAGGCAATTCATCGTTTTCCATGTAAAGAAATTCTGTACGATACAAACCAATACCTTGCGCACCCATAGTGAGCGCATGTTTAGCATCCTTTGCCTTGCCGATGTTACCAAATAATTCTACATGGTGACCATCAGTAGTGGTAGCTTCAAGATTAGCAGATTCGCGCAACCGTTTTAATTCCTCTTGGAACGCCAACGCTTGATTTGTATACTCCGTCCAATCCGCATCAGATGGATTGATTTCTACGATACCATCAGTACCAAGAACGACTGCTTTGTCGTCATCAGCGAAACTTTCAATATCGCCGACTCCCATAACAGCGGGAATTTCGAGTGTACGAGCCATGATAGCCGCATGAGATGTAGGACCACCCGCCGCAGTGACAATGCCTTTTACTACATTTTTATCGAGAGAAGCCGTATCAGATGGTGCCAAATCATGAGCCACCAAGATAACTTCGCCAGAAATATGTGATAAACCGCGAGGATTCATACCTAATATATTCCGCATCAAACGATCGCCGATATCTTTAATATCTGCACCTCGTTCACGCATGTAGGCATCTTCCATACCGAGGAAGATATTGGCAAAGCTTTCAATTGTTTGAGACGTGGCCGCTACCACGTTCATATGGCTAGACTCAACAAGGGATTTAATTCCGTCAGACAAGGATGGGTCTTGAGCGATTTGCATGTGCGCTTCAAAAATAGCGGCCTCTTCTGGTCCCATTTCATCCAACGCTTTTTTACGAATAGTATCCAATTGTTTTAAGGTAGATGCCATAGCAGTTGCAAACTTGCTAATTTCTTCTTCTACCTTGTCTTCCGCTACAGTGTAATCAGGAATGACAATTTCCTCTTGAATATATCTATATACATTGCCTACTGCAACGCCACGAGATCCAGAAATCCCTTGAATTCGCATATGTGTTCCTCTTTCTATCACGATTAGCTACATTACTTTTTATTTTATCATTTCTCGGTTAAACAATAAAGTAATCCAAACACCTATATTCCCTTAAATAACCGTCCCACATGGGGCATTTTTTTATTTCATTATAACTCTTAATAAACGCTGTAAGCTTTCCTTATTTTCCCTTTATTTTGCTATAAATTTATACGATTCCATGCCATGCTTAAGGCCTATTTATGATATAATATTATAATATAGAATATATAATAATATATATGAGACTTTCACGGGCTTCATGGTGAAAGTCTTACTTATTGATAGGAGACTTTATGAAATTAACAAAAATGCATGGTCTCGGTAATGATTTCATCCTCTTTGCCGACCCAAAAGGGACTGAGAAAGATTACACAGACCTCGCCATTCGCCTTTGCGATCGTCGCACGGGTATTGGTGCTGATGGTCTTGCCATCCTAGTACCTTCCGAAACCTGTGATGTGCGCATGCGCATCATCAACTCCGATGGTAGTGAAGCAGAAATGTGCGGTAATGCGATTCGCTGCTTTGCAAAATACGCTTATGAACACGGTCAAACTACGAAGGAAACTTTCACCATCGAAACCTTAGCAGGCGTAATGAAGCCTACCTTGACTATCGAAAACGGAATAGTCACACAAGTTACTGTAGACATGGGCAGACCGTTCTTTAAGGCCCAAGACATTCCTATGAACGTAAACATGGATAAGGTTATCGACGTAGACCTCGATGTAAATGGTGAGACCGTAACGGTAAGCTCCGTATTGCTCGGTGTGCCTCATACGGAGGTATTCATTGACGACATTACAAAGGCCCCTGTTACGACACAAGGCCCAATCCTTGAAAAGAACGATGTCTTCCCTGCCAACACAAATGTAAACTACATTGAAGTAGTAAATGACAAACATATCAAGGTGCGCACTTGGGAGCGCGGCGCTGGTGCTACCTTAGCTTGTGGAACAGGCTCTTGTGCCTCTGCCGTTATGTCCTTTGAAAAGGGCTTAACAGGCCGTGAAGTCGATGTGGAACTCTATTTAGGTACATTGCATATTTCATACTTGGAGGATGGCACGGTGCTCATGACAGGCCCTGCTGAGGAAGTCTTCGAAACAGAACTTCCTATCGACTAAGATGAAATGGTTACAACTTATATTAAATGCGTTCCTAAGATACCAACAGGGTCGCACACTCATGCCACGGAATATAGAGCCTCTCTTAGGACTACTTACATCTATTCTCGTCATCCTCATTGCTGTAGCCAATAGCATCGCCATTGGTTACGCCTTGATTGTCGTATGGTGCATCATGGCCTTTGTATTTTATCGCAAAGGATATCAACCAAAGGAACTATTAAACCTATCGTGGACAGGTGCTAAAACGTCCATCGTGGTGATGCAAATCTTTCTTCTCATCGGCTGGCTCATCGCCATGTGGCAAGCAGCGGGTGTTATCCCTATGATCATCGCCACAGGCATCGACTTAATTAATCCGTCTATCTTTATCGTCTGTGCCTTTTTAATAACAGCTGCAGTGAGCATGCTGTTGGGTACCGCACTGGGAACTGTAGGCACGATAGGCATCGTACTCATCACGATGGCAAGAGCTGGGAGTATTCCAGAAAATATCGTGGCTGGTGCCATTATTGCAGGTGCTTACTTTGGTGATCGAAACGGGCCCCTATCCTCTAGTGCGTCTCTCGTAGCAGCCTTAACCCATACAAAGGTATCGACGAATATGTCCATCATGTTTAAAGATGGTATCCCAGCACTCATCATCTCTACAGTGCTGTATCTATTACTATCTCAGTGGTACCCACTCAATTACGAAAATAGTTTACTATCCGATACAATTCACTTTATTTTCAACATAGATTGGACATTATGGATTCCAGTCATCATCGTCATTAGTCTATTACCTTTGAAAGTATCCATCCGTTGGCCTATCGGACTCAGTGCATTAGCAGCGGCCATTCTAGCTTATACAAATCAAGGAACTACACTTTCTGAGTTGGGATGGTATACCTTAACGGGCTTTGAGCTACCGCACTACAATCCACTCGCTGATATCATTCATGGCGGCGGTCTACAAACGATGTTTATCCCTACCCTTTCGATTTTCATGGCGACTGCCATTTCAGGCATGCTTGAAGGGGTTGGCTTCTGGAACGACATACGACAACTGTTAGAACGAGCTAAAACACGGAGCGATATATTTGCCGCCAATGTAGGCCTTGCCTTTTTAACAGGTGCGGTTGGATGCAGCCAAGCTATTGCGGTAGTTATGACACACTCTATTATGCGTATTACCTACGCTCAACGGGGTATTCAAGATGAAGATGTGATGCTAGACTTTGAAAATGGCGGCATCCTCATCGCTCCATTGCAACCGTGGAATATCGCTGCCTACGTGCCCGTTGTCATGATGGGTACAAGTTCCGCAGGTTACGTACCATTTGCCTTCTTCCTATATCTAGTACCACTCATCTATTGGTTACGATTACGGAAGCAAGATCAACCGATCATACGCTAATTAGTATTATCTCAAAAGGGGAAATTGTATGATTTACACTATTACCTTTAACCCAGCTCTCGATTATATCGTGCGTCTTGATTACCTCAAGACGGGCACTATTAATCGTACCACCCAAGAATATGTTCTCGGTGGCGGCAAAGGTATCAACGTATCTATCGTGCTCAATAATCTTGGCATGGATACGACAGCACTCGGCTTCATCGCAGGGTTTACAGGCGAAGAAATCGTAACACAACTCAAGAAATTCGGCGTGAAAGAAGATTTCATCCGACTTCGCGAAGGATTAACCCGCATCAATGTTAAAGTAAAAGCATCTGATGAGGAAACAGAGATTAACGGCCGCGGTCCAATCATCGGTGCCGACGAATTAGAGGCTCTATACAAACAACTCGATGCGTTGACCGAAAAGGACACCCTAATCCTTGCTGGGAGCATTCCTTCTAGTCTACCAAGCGATATGTACGAACTCATTATGGAACGCTTACAACATAAAAACATCCGCATCGTAGTAGATGCTACAAAAGATCTACTCACAAAAGTCTTGCCTTATAAACCATTCTTAATTAAGCCAAATAATCACGAGCTTAGCGAAATCTTTGGTCGCACTCTCGCTACAAAGGATGACCTTGTAGAAGCTGCTAAAGCATTAAAAGAGAAAGGTGCACAACACGTGCTCATCTCCATGGCTGGTGATGGAGCTATCTTGGTCGCTGCTGACGGCACTGTATACACGAGTCCTGCCCCTAAAGGCATACTCGTAAATTCCGTAGGCGCTGGCGATTCCATGGTCGCTGGCTTTATTACGGGCTATGAAAAGACAGGTAACTTACAAGAGGCGCTCTACTGGGGCATCTCCAGTGGATCTGCCTCTGCCTACTCTGAAAATCTCGCAACCCTTGAAGAAGTAGAAGCACTACTTTCACAAGTACGAGTTAAATGATTTTATATTTTATTTGCATCAAGGAGTACACATATGCAAATCACTGATTTATTAAAACCTCAATCTATTTTGCTGAATGCAGATCCTGTCACAAAGGCTGACGCCATTTATACCTTAGGCGAATTGATGGAAAAAAGCGGCAACCTCATCGATAAAGGTGAGTACTTAACAGCTGTCTTTGCTCGTGAAGAATCAGGTTCTACTGGTCTCGGTGATGGTATCGCCACACCGCATGCTAAATCCGGAGGCGTAAAAGAAGCAGGCCTCGCTGCTATGGTCGTACCTAACGGTGTGGATTTCGAAGCACTTGATGGTCAACCATCTCGCCTATTCTTTATGATTGCTGCTCCAGAAGGCGCAGCTGACACTCATGTAGAGGTATTGAGTCAGTTAGCAACGATGGTGATCGACCCTGATTTCAAAGAAGCTCTTATCGCAGCTCCAACTGTAGAACGTTTCTTGGAACTCGTAACAGCTAAAGAGCAAGGCAACTTTGATCCATCTGTAGAAGGGTTTATCAAAACAGCAGAGGATCAAAAAGTAACCGGTATTACTGGTGCTATCGAAGCGAAGGCTACAGAAGCAATTGAAAAGGTTGCACCTAAGATTTCTGTAGATAACCCGCATTATGATGTACTAGCTGTTACAGGCTGTCCTACTGGCATCGCACATACCTACATGGCTGCAGAATCTTTAGAGCGCAAAGCTAAAGAAATGGGCATCTCCTTAAAAGTAGAAAAGAACGGTGCTTCTGGCGTTAAAGATGCTCTTACAGCAGAAGAAATTGCACATGCTAAATGCATTATCGTAGCTTCCGATCGCCAAGTAGAAATGGCACGCTTTGACGGTAAACCTATGATTCAAACTAAGGTAGCGAATGGCATTAATAAAGCTGAAGAATTATTGCGTGAAGCTATGGCGGGTACAGCACCTGTATATCACGCTTCCCAATCCGACAAAAATGGCGCAGTAGCTGCATTCGATGCGGCAGATAACTTTGGTCGCCAAATCTACAAACATTTGATGAACGGCGTTTCTCACATGTTGCCGTTTGTTATCGGTGGCGGTATTTTGATTGCCCTCGCCTTCTTATTCGACGTATTCGATCCTGCGAATCCTAAAAACTTTGGTTCCGGCACACCTCTTGCGGCTTTCTTAATGCAAATCGGTGGCGCTTCCTTTGGCTTCATGTTACCAGTATTAGCGGGTTACATCGCTATGAGTATTGCGGACCGTCCAGGTCTTGTAGCTGGTTTCGTTGGTGGCTTATTAGCTAACCAAGGTGGCTCTGGTTTCCTAGGCGCATTGATTGCCGGTTTCGCAGCAGGTTATTTGGTATTATTAGTTAAGAAATTAGTATCTGGTTTACCTCAAGCATTAGAAGGTACAAAACCGGTTCTCTTCTACCCTGTACTTGGCGTATTGTTCATCGGTATCGCTATTACCTTTATCATCAATCCTCCTGTATCCGCACTTAATCACTGGTTAATGGACTCCTTGCAATCCATGGGCACAACTAGCCGCGTATTGTTAGGTCTTATTTTTGGTGCTATGATGTCCGTTGATATGGGTGGCCCTGTAAACAAAGCGGCTTATGTTATCGGCACAGGTGCACTTGTAACTGGTGAATACGGTATCATGGCTGCTGTAATGGCAGGTGGTATGGTTCCTCCATTGGCAATCGCTCTTTGTACTACATTCTTCCCTAGCCGTTTCACAGAAGCAGAACGTAAATCTGGTATCACAAACTACATTATGGGCCTTTCTTTCATCACCGAAGGGGCTATCCCATTTGCAGCTGCTGATCCAGTTCGCGTATTGCCAGCTTGCATTATCGGTGCTGGTACAGCTGGTGCATTATCCATGTTCTTCGAATGCACACTACGCGCTCCACATGGTGGTATCTTTGTAGTACCAACAATTGGTAACCCACTTCTTTACCTTGCATCCATCGCAATTGGTTCCATTGTGGCTTGCTTCATCTTAGCACTTGTAAAGCCAAGTTTAAAAAATAGTATCGCTAAATAGATCATAAAATTAACCAGCCATTATAGCTTATATATGATTGATGGCTGATCATTGATTATTGATGATTGAGGATTCATAGATTATTATTCGTTGATTGTTTATGGCGAGTTTCGACGATTAGCGGATAGTAACTAATAGTTAACATTTAGCGACTAATTGATTAATGACTCTTATCGATGGTAAAAGCAAGTGTCACACCAGTAGATATAGTAAAAGGACTAGAATATACGTGTTCTGAACTGACCTAAAATTGGACATAATTTAGGAGGTATAGTTCAGAAATATACGTGCTCTAGTCCTTTTCTAATATTCAAAAATAATTAATATTATTTTATAATTCATTATCAAAACTACTTTTAAAAGTAGAAGCAAATCCTCAAAATTGTACAATTACATCGATTTATGTTAAACTATATAAATATTAATTAACTTTAAAATTATAAATTATTATTAGAAATCTAGTTCGGAGAGCTAATTCATGAAGTCATCCAAAAATTGTAAGGTTACTGCTGCATTTCTTGCCGCAGCTGCGTTGGGTGGTGTTGCCCATGCAGAGCCTACACTTAACATGAATGATTTAGTAGGTACGAGTACCAGTGCTGAATCAACGACACAGAGTACTACAAGTGTAGCAACTCCAGTCGTGAAACCAATGGCAACTCAGCCAGTCTTACCAACTACACCACAACCGTCCACCGTTGTACAACAACAAACACCACCGATGGCACAACCTCAACCATCCTACGTGATGCAACCAGCAACGGTTAGCCCTGTACAAACTCAACAAGTTACACCATTGCAAGCAGTACCACAACAAGTAGTACCAATGCAATCTCAACAACAGGTTCAACCTCAACCTCAGTATGTTGTCAATAAAGATACAAAGGCTGTCATGGAACCTACATTAGCAATGCACAGCTTGATAAATGTACAGCGAAAAACTGAACCTGTTACTGTAGAGAAACCAGTAGATGGTAAGCAACAAGTACAAACTACACAAGTGCAGCGTACGCCTGTTGTGATTCAACAAGAATCCATAGCGCCATTAACTGTATCTAATACTACAGTAACAAAAGCCGTGGTAGCCAAACAAAGACTTACAATTCGCGATATTCAACGTGCTGAGCGTGAGCGTTTAGCTCAACTAGCCACGGAAGAAGCAGCTCAACAAGAAAATATATCACAAGTTGATCAACAACAACTCGCTCAAAAACAAGTTGAAGCTCAACGTCAAGCAGCACTACAAGCCCAACAACAAGCAGAAGCCCAACGGCAAGCAGCTTTGCGGGCAGAACAAGAACGTGTGGTAGCTCAGCAAGCCGAGGCACAACGACAAGCGGCTTTACGTGCTGAACAGGAACGTATTGCGGCTCAACAAGCTGAGCAAGCTCGTATCGCAGAAGAACGCCGTCAAGCGGCAGAGCTGGAACGCATCCGTATCCAAGAGGAACAACGCCGTATTGCTGAGCAACAAGCAAATCAAGAGCATTTAGCTGCTCAACAAGCCGAGGCACAACGCCAAGCAGCTCTAAAAGCAGAACAAGAACGTATTGCAGCTCAACAAGCTGAACAACAACGTATCGCAGCCGAGCAAGCTGAGGCGCAACGCCAAGCAGCTCTAAAAGCGGAGCAAGAGCGTATCGCTGCTCAACAAGCTGAAGCACAACGTCAAGCTGCTTTAAAAGCGGAACGTGAACGCATCCTCGCTCAACAAGCCGAAGAAGAACGCTTAGCCGCTGAAGAAGCAGCTCGCCAACGTGCCGAAGCTGCCGCTAAAGCCGAAGCCGAACGACAAGCGGCTTTAAAAGCTGAACAAGAACGTATCGCTGCTGAAAAAGCTAGAGCTGAACGCGAAGCAGCCATTAAGACTGAACAAGAACGTATTGCGACTATACAAGCCGAAGCGCAACGCCAAGCAGCGTTAAAAGCTGAACAAGAACGTATCGCTGCTGAAAAAGCTAGAGCTGAACGCGAAGCAGCCATTAAGACTGAACAAGAACGTATTGCGACTATACAAGCCGAAGCGCAACGCCAAGCAGCGTTAAAAGCTGAACAAGAACGTATCGCTGCTGAAAAAGCTAGAACTGAACGCGAAGCAGCCATTAAAGCTGAACAAGAACGTATTGCTGCTAAACAAGCAGAACTCGCAAGACAAGCTGCAATCCAAGAAGAGCAAGAACGTTTAGCAGCTGAACAACTAGCAAAAGAAGAAGCTGAGGCTGCAGCCAAAGCACAAGCTGAAGCTGAAGCCAAAGCTAAGGCTAAAGCAGATGCAGACGCTGCTGCTAAAGCTCAAGCTGAGGCCGAAGCAAAAGCTAAAGCCGAAGCAGACGCTGCTGCTAAGGCTCAAGCTGAGGCAAAAGCTAAATCTGAAGCTGAGACTAGACAAGTTCAAGAGAGCAAATTACCGCAATCTTATGTAGATGCTCGTAATACAGCCTCTACAAAAGGCTCTCCTGTAACAGAAGAGAAAAATATTCTTTCCCAACCAATGGATCCACCATTGCAAGCCAATGCATCTGCAAAAATTAGCCTTGCCTTTGACGCGAAAAATTACGAATCTATGTCTACGACAGTAGATAATAAGGAAATCAAATATCGCGCCTTCGAGTATATCCCTTACGTGGCTAATCCAATCGACATAGATCAGCAATACATGAACATTTATGTACCAGAGGAATATTTCAACAACGGCACTATCAACGGTTACAACACCCAAACAGCCCCTATCTTCATGCCAAATGCGGTAGGCGGTTATATGCCAAGTCAAGCTATGACTCCAAAAATGGAAAATGGTAAACCTAACAGTGTTCTTTACGCATTATCCCGTGGTTATGTAGTAGCTTCCCCTGCTACACGTGGTCGTACCAATAAAGCTTCCGATGGCAACTTCATCGGTAAGGCTCCTGCAGTAATCGTTGACTTACAAGCGGCTACAGCCTACTTACACGCCAACGATTCCGCTATGCCAGGTAATGCAAACCGCATTATCACAAATGGTACAAGCGCTGGCGGTGCGGTATCCTTGTTACAAGGCGCTGCGGGTAACAGTTCCGACTTCCAACCGTATTTACAAGCATTAGGCGCGGCTACAGCGGCAACGAATATATACGCAGTTTCTGCGTACTGCCCTATCACTAACCTTGATGCGGCAGATATGGCTTATGAATGGAGCTATAAAGGTATTACCTCCTTCAACAAAGTAACGATGGGTCAAGGCGAATTGCCTCAAGCTAATGTAGGTGGTAACGCTGCTCCACCTCAACGCACAATACAACGTGTAAACTTGAATGCTGATGATGTAGCATACTCCAACTTACTAAGTGAACACTTCCCTGAATACGTAAATAATTTACAATTACATGACTCCATGGGGCGTGTCTTAAAATTAGATAAGAATGGTAATGGTACTTTCAAAAATTATGTGAAAGCGTTTATTATTGATGCAGCTAATAAAGCACAAGCTAAAGGTACTGATTTATCTAAACATACATACCTTGTAAGAGATAATAAAACCGGAGCTATTAAAGATATTAACTGGGAAGCTTACAATCAATTTGTAAGCCGTTCTAAAGCACCAGGTGCATTCGACTCCCGTTCTAATGACTCTGGCGAGAACAACTTATTTGGTACAAGTACAACAGATAACAATCACTTTACAATTACTGCAGCTTTACACGATACAACATCTAACCAAAATGTATACGTAGAAAATGCTAAAATTGTTACTATGATGAACCCAATGAACTATCTAGGTTCCCCAGCAGCGACAAATGCGCAGTTCTATCGTATCCGCTATGGCACAGCTGATAGCAATACATCCATAGCTATTCCATTAATTGTAGGGACACGTGCTCAGAACCTTGGATACCAAGTGGATATGGCAACACCATTTGATGTAGACCACTCTGGTGACTATGATCTAGATGAATTATTCAACTGGATGGACAATATCGTTAAAAACGGTAGATAATTACAATTAAATACTTACCATAACATAAAAGGAGCTACCTAGTAGCTCCTTTTACATTATGCCAATTTTCTTTATGTCAAATTAAGTATCCCTAAAATAAACTTTTGCTGTGTAAAGCCAGAAAAAGCCCCTCTAATGAGGGGCTTTGCTATATTAGGAAAGCATGTTCACTACTTTCACCAATCATATTCTATTACACTTCAGGGAATAAAGCTGTAGATAAGTAGCGTTCGCCTGTATCAGGGAGAATTACTACAATATTTTTACCTTTATTTTCAGGGCGTTTTGCCAATTCTTGAGCCGCCCAAAGCGCAGCACCAGAGGAAATACCTACCAATACGCCTTCTGTGTGACCAAAAGCTTGAGATGTAGCAAAAGCATCCTCGTTAGAAACTTGGATTACTTCATCGTAAATGTTAGTATCCAATGTATCTGGAATGAAGCCAGCACCTAAGCCTTGGATTTTATGAGGGCCTGGTTTACCATTAGATAATACAGGAGAATCTGCTGGTTCTACGGCAACCACATGTACATCAGGGTTTTGTTCTTTTAAGTAACGACCTGCACCTGTCAACGTACCGCCTGTACCAACACCAGATACGTAGATATCTACGGTACCATCAGTATCTTGCCAGATTTCAGGGCCAGTTGTTCTGTAGTGAATTGCAGGATTAGCTTGATTTACGAACTGACCTGCTTCAATAGCACCAGCTGTAGCCGTTACGATTTCCTTAGCTTTTGCAATAGCGCCTTTCATACCAAGAGAACCGTCAGTCAATACGAGCTGAGCGCCATAACCAAGCATTAATTTACGGCGTTCAATGGACATTGTTTCAGGCATTACGATTACAACTTTATAGCCAAGCGCAGCACCTACAGCAGATAAGCCAATACCTGTATTACCAGATGTAGCTTCTACAATTGTACCACCTGGTTGTAATTCACCAGACTCAACAGCCGCTTGAATGATTGCTGCTGCGATACGATCTTTTACAGATCCACCTGGGTTAAAGTATTCCAATTTAGCAAAAATATTTGCTTCTGCACCAAATTTAGCACCAAAACGTGTAGCTGCCAATAATGGTGTTTTACCGATTAATTCAACAAAAGATTTAGCAATTTTAGACATAGTGGTCACTCCTTAATTAAATAGAACCATCCCAATTATCATATTTTGTATCAAGTTTAGCGTAAGTCCCATCAATTACATCTTGTAGGGTTACGTTTTCTAAATAATCATGAATATAGTTTTGTAAGCCTGCCCAGAAACCAACGGTGCGTTCGTTGATTACTGTATCAGTACTCACCCCTTCATCAAGAGTAGATATGATAGCCATCGATTCCTCAGTAGCAAGCAATATTTCAATAATTGTGTACTCCTTAGGGTTTTTAGACAATCGATATCCGCCATATTTACCGCGGATACTATCCACTAGGTTAGCAGCGCCTAAACGAGCTACGATACCTTCTAGGTATTTTTCAGATATGCCTTGTCGTTCTGCCACAGATCGCAAGGAAACTGGTTTATCTTGACCTTGCTCTGCCAAATCGATGAGAACCATCAATGCATAACGACCTTTTGTGGAAATCCTCATATATCTTGCCTTTCTTTGTAAACGTTAGTGTTAAACACACCCATATTAAAAAGTGCTTATATTATATTTATAAAGCTATTTATAAAACCTTTCATATTAATAGGAATTAATTTCATTATAGACCACTCACTATAAAAATGCAAGAACTTATTTCCTACTTTTATAAAGGGATATTAACAACACAAAAGGACCAGCCCGAAGGCCAGTCCTTTTGCGTATAGTTTGTAGTTTGTTATATGAGGTTTACCATGATGAATTGGAGAGGGTTCATCTGGTATTGGGACTTACCGTATCGTCAGGAAAACGATGCGCGCCCGTGTTTATGTCATTTGAGGAGTTGTCTAGATTACTCTAGCATTTAAGTATAAGTTTCTTAATTAGATTTTACCTACAAGATCAAGACCTGGTTTCAAAGTGTCTTTACCTGGTTTCCAACGTGCAGGGCACACTTGATCGCCATGTTTAGCTACGAATTGAGCAGCTTGTACTTTACGAACCAATTCTTCAGCGGAACGGCCGATACCCATATCATGAATTTCTGCTGTACGCACGAAGCCTTCTGGATCTACTACGAATGTACCACGGTAAGCCATAGCAGATTCTTCTTGGAATACATCGAAGAAATCAGCCAATTCATGTTTTTTGTCAGCTAACATGTAATACTCGATCTTATTGATGCTTGGAGAAGCATCAGACCATGCTTTGTGAACGAATTCGGAATCACAAGATACGGAGTAAACTTCGCAACCCAATTCTTTCAACTCTGCATAGGAGTTTTGTACGTCTTCCAACTCAGTAGGGCATACGAATGTGAAGTCTGCTGGATAGAATACGAATACAGACCATTTACCCAACACGTCTGCAGTGCTAACTTTTACCAATTCAGGTTTTTTGAAAGCATCAAGTGTAAATTCAGGAAGTTGTTTACCAATAATAGACATGTTATGTCCTCCTTATTTGAGTTCCATATTTAACGAATATATTTACATTGGTGTACTTAGCACCATATTTATATCTATCTTTGTCTATATAATAACAAATATCATTCAATATTGCAAGCGTTATTTTTAAATTTATCGATATATTTTTCCAAATTTTTTCGATGTAAGCAAAAAAAGAAGAAAGATGCTCATTTCTGAGCATCTTTCTTCTTTTATGTACTACTATTTTTTAAGTTCTAAGATTGCATCTACGAAACCACGGAATAATGGGTGTGCATTATTTGGACGAGACTTAAGTTCTGGATGTGCTTGTGTACCAATGAAGAATGGATGATTTTTTACTTCAATACTTTCAACAAGACGGCCATCTGGAGATGTACCGGAAATCACAAGACCTGCATCGGTCAATTGTTGACGGTATTCATTGTTGAACTCATAGCGATGACGATGACGTTCATAAATCAAATCTTCCCCATAAGCTTCGTGAGTTTTCGTACCGGCTTCCACTTTGCATGGATAGATACCTAGGCGCATTGTACCGCCTTTTTTATCTACATCAACTTGATCACTCATCAAGTCAATTACTTTGTATTTAGCATTTTCATCGAATTCGCTAGAGGTTGCTCCTTCCATGCCACATACGTTACGAGCAAATTCCATTACTGCAGATTGCATGCCAAGGCATAGACCAAGATATGGAATATTGTTTTCACGAGCGTATTGGATTGTGCGGATTTTACCTTCTACACCACGGGAACCAAAGCCACCAGGCACGATGATACCTTCAACACCTTCAAATACCTCTTTAGGATCTACAGATGTATCATCAAGTTCTTCAGAGTCAATCCAACGAATATTCACTTTAGTACCCGTAGCAATACCAGCATGATCTAGAGCTTCAACTACGGATAAATACGCATCATGCAACGCTACATATTTACCAACAATAGCAACTGTAATATCTTTATTAGGATTCAAGATCTTATGAACCATTTCTTTCCATGCAGTCATATCACATGGACGATCTTCAAGACCTAACTTTTTGATAACAATATCGTCAAGACCTTGATCTTGCATCATCAATGGCACTTCATAGATAGAGCTACAAGTTTGATTTTCAATAACTGCTTCAGGTTCTACGTCGCAGAACAAAGCAAGTTTCTCTTTCATATCATCAGAGATATGTTTCTCACTACGACATACCAAAATATCTGGTTGAATACCAATGCTACGCAATTCTTTTACACTATGTTGTGTAGGTTTTGTTTTCAACTCGCCTGCGGCATTGATGTAAGGCACCAACGTAACGTGAATGTAAAGTACATCGTTACGACCTACTTCTTTTTTCACCTGGCGAATAGCTTCCATAAATGGCAAGCTTTCAATATCACCTACAGTACCCCCGATTTCAGTGATAACTACATCAGCATTATCCTCTTTACCTACACGGTAAACATTTTGTTTAATTTCATTTGTAATATGTGGAATTACTTGTACAGTGCTACCTAGGTAATCACCTTTGCGTTCTTTATTGATTACAGACCAATATACTTTACCAGCTGTAATATTGGAACGTTTACTAAGGTTAATATCGATAAAGCGTTCATAATGGCCCAAATCAAGGTCAGTTTCAGCGCCGTCATCTGTTACAAATACTTCACCATGTTGGTAAGGGCTCATCGTACCCGGATCGATATTAATGTATGGGTCAAATTTTTGAATCGTTACATTGAAACCGCGGTTTTTTAGTAAACGCCCCAAAGATGCTGCTGTAATTCCCTTCCCAAGAGAAGAAACAACGCCGCCAGTTACGAAAATATACTTAGTTGCCATGATGCCTCCCACCTATTACATTTTTTCCGGAGCGGAAATACCTAAAATACCCAAGCCTTGACGAAGAACGAGGGCAATCGCTGTAATTAATCCAAGACGAGCTTGTTGTAATGCTGGATCTACGCCAATGATACGACCTTGACGGTAGAATGAATGGAACATACTTGCCAAATCGTATAGATAACGAGCAATACGATGAGGTGCACGATGTTCAGCAGCTTGAACGACCTCTTCCGGATATTCAGCTAATTTCTTAATTAATTCTAATTCCATTTCACTTGTAAGTGTTGTGAAATCAGTTTCACTATAATCGCCAAATGCGATGCCAACTTCACGCACTTGGTTGTAAATGCTGTGAATACGAGCATGAGCATATTGGATATAATACACTGGGTTGTCATTACTGCGAGATTTTGCCAAGTTAATATCGAAATCAAGTTGGCTGTCTAAGGAACGCATCAAGAAGAAATAGCGAGACGCATCTACGCCAACCTCTTCAATCAATTCATCTAATGTAACGCTATCACCACTACGTTTAGACAATTTAACAAGTTGTCCGTCACGGAACAATGCTACCATTTGTAATAGCAATACTGTTAATTTATCAGGGTCATAACCAAACGCCGCCATAGCCGCTTTTACACGACATACATAGCCATGATGGTCAGCGCCCCAAATATCAATCATCTCTTTGAAACCACGGTCATATTTATTGCGATGATATGCAATATCTGCCGCCAAATACGTAGGAACCCCATTATCACGAATAACTACGCGGTCTTTATCATCACCATAATCAGTAGATTTTAACCATAAAGCACCGTTTTTTTCATAAACTTTGCCAAGGGCCTTTAATGCCTCTACGGAATGATGAATCTCATCAGTTTCATGAACTGTACGTTCAGAGAACCAGTTATCGAACGTAACGCGGAAGTTTCTTAATGTTTCCTCTAAGCGAGCTAATTTTTCTTTTAAGCCCTCTTCCTTAAACAAGGCTACACGATCTACTTCGTTCATAGCATTTAATTTATCAAAGCCTTCGCGTTCTGCAATCGCTTTCGCTGTTTCAATAATATCTGGGCCACGATAGCCATTTTCAGGGAACACTAAAGCCCCTTCTGGAATATCAAACTCAGGCATAGAACCGTCTTCATTGCGTTTAGGTGGGAATACTAATGTAGCACCTTGTAACTCTTGGAAACGGTACTCAATGGAAATAGCCATGTTGTCGATTTGATTACCTGCATCATTGATATAGTACTCGGATTGTACATTATAACCCGCTGCACGTAACAAGTTTACAAGAGCACTACCGTACGCAGCACCGCGACCATGACCTACGTGCAATGGTCCTGTAGGGTTTGCACTTACGTACTCTACTTGAATCGTATCGCGCGCACGCAATGGTTGAACACCATACTCAATACTAGCATTCAAAATGGCTTTTAACGTATCGTACACCATATCAGATTTCAAAAAGAAATTAATAAAACCTGCGCCGGCAACCTCAGTACGTTCAAGCCAATCAAAGTTCATATGGCTAATCAAAGCTTCAGCAATAGCTCGAGGATTTTGACGAGCTACACGAGCGGATTGCATAGCGATGTTTGTAGAAAAATCACCGAATTCCTTTTGAGGTGGCACTTCGAGAACGATTTCTGGATATTCCCCAGCCGGCAAATCACCGCTGTTAATCGTATCTTGTAATGCCTGTTCAATCCCCGATTTCAGGATTTCCTTCATGTCCATGCTCTATATCCTCCCGCACGTCTATATCTAACTGATTATAAAATTGCCATTCACCTTCAACGGAAATATCATATCCTAAATGAACATGACCTACGCCATCATGAAAGTCTACTGTTAATTCATGAGTATTTACAGCCATATGTAAATCACCATATGGTGTTTCATATACGGCTTCGCGTTCTTCACCACGGACGTATTGATGACGCATATTGACAGCCCCTGTTCGAAGCAACACGATAGAATCATCATGGATTTTAATGGTCGTCTTAACCCCATCCAATCCAGTCACACTAGATTCTTCATAACGCACATATTGAGCACTACCCTTTTCATGTGACGTACCTGGGGAAATCAGTTCCACTACGGTATCCTTGCCATCCATATCTCGTTGTACACTCTTTACGGACACTAGAACCCGCTTCATTTTTAACCTCCATGGTAGTAATTAATCATCATATTATACCATAATCAAGGACTATTTTGCACCCTTAATGAGTCCCAATTTCTTAGTCTTCGTCATCTGTTTAATAGCACATTCTCTGCGTTGTGCTTCTTGTTTTTGATGAAAGCTTTCAGAATATACTAAGGTCACAGGACGACGTCCTCGCGTATACTTTGCACCACCTGAGATATGTCCATTATGAGCATCTATTCGACGTTTAAGATCTGTAGTCCATCCACAATACAAAGAATCATCTGCACATCGCACCAAGTACACATAGTGCCGTTCTTCAGACTTAGCATCCTTATTTGCCATTTTTCGCATCATCAGTGATTGGTTCCAATGTGATAGAATTGATAATTACAGGTTCAACTGGTTTATCATTGCGGCCAGTCTTAACCTTGCCAATTTTTTCAACTACATCCATACCTTGTACTACAGTACCAAAGATGGTGTGTTTATTATCTAACCAATCCGTAGGACCTAAGGTAATGAAAAATTGAGAGCCTCCTGTATTAGGGCCACGGTTTGCCATGGCAAGAACGCCCATTTTATTGAAATGTAAATCATTGGAGAATTCATCAGGAATTGTATAGCCCGGTCCACCAGCACCTGTGCCATCAGGATCTCCACCTTGAATCATAAAGCCTTCGATTACACGGTGGAATGTAACACCGTTATAGAAGCCTTTTTTAACAAGATAGTCAAAGTTTTTAACCGTAATCGGAGCTTTAGAGCCTAACAAACGAACCTTAAACTGACCATAATTTGTATCAAAAATAGCATATTCATCTGTAATCGGCGCATTCGTAAAATTAGGCATCGCCACGGTTTCTGCTTTCACAGTATTACCTTGTGGTTGCTCCCCACTTTTTGTACCACATGCTGTTGTACCAAGTACTGTAATCCCCAACATTGCGCATAAAGCCAAGCGTTTCCAGTTCATATGTCCCCCAAAATACTAATATTATATTTAACTAAATGTAGATTTAAAATTTACATAGAAAAACCGCTCAACCCATGAGCGGCTCTTTTTTAGTATATCATATTATGGCGCTATTGAGATTAAAAATATAAAAAAATAATATAACAACAAAAAACAGAGCTTCAAAGGAGCTCTGTTTTTGTAGGCCTCAACTAATCACTTAGTTAATTTGATTATTTAGAGTCAAATTGGTCTGGAGTTGTATTATTATAAGACTCAATATAATTATTGAAATTCTCAATCATTTCGTTAAGATTATTTTCATTTGCATCAGTAAGTACTTGACGTACAGAACCAACTACAGAGTTATAAGAGTTAACAAGCACTTCTCCACGATCATTATTTATGCTCTTAAGCAATGTTTGAATTTCATTAAGTTCTTTTTCTACAGCTTGTTTGTCTGCATTTTTAGGAGCTTTTTCTACATTTTCTACAAGAGTAGTCAAGCGAAGCGTAGATTCCATTGCTGCTGCATAGCCTTTTTTACCGTCTTTTTTCAATTTTTCGATTTGTTTCTTAGTTTGTTCAGTGTTAGCTTTGTTAAGAGCATCATTGAACTTCGCATAAGCTGCATCAAATTTTTCTACTTGTGCTACGTATTTAGCTGCTAGTTCTTTACCTTTAGCACCACCATCGTTCATGTAGGCTTTAGAGTCATCATAAGCTTTCAAATCTTTGAATGTTGGTACTAATTCATTAAGAATATTTAATACATTATCGCGTTCTGTGTCAACTTCTTTAAATGTAGAACCTTCTTTTTTAGATTTTTCCAAAGCATCTTTTAAAGTATCATAGTGAGGTTGACGACCAATAGCACCTTCTTGGAAACCACCCTTTAATTTAGCCAAACTATCTGCATAGTTTTGACCCCAAGTTGCATTGTCACCATTGAAGCGATTTGTTGCATCAATAAGTGTATTAAGCTTAGCAGCTGCTTTCTCATCGCTACCGCCATCAACTACGGAGGATACTACGGAGCCAATGCCACCCGCTTTATCACTGCCGCAACCAGAAACAAATAAACCTGCTGTCAATGCCGCTACACAAAGTAAAGTTGAAAATAATCTGCGTTTATTGTTCATATCTTCTCTTCTCCTTTTAACACATGAATATTGAACTAAGCGCATTATACTAACTATACTACACCAATTCTGTAGCCACAGCTACAAAAATAAATCTTCATATAAACTTCACCTGGCTTAGGGGAATTAGCGATAATTAATCAATCCATTTAAAATGCTTACACGCATTATAAATGCCATCTTTATCACAGTCTGTAGTAATATAATCAGCCTTTGCCTTTAATTCAGGGCGCGCATTACCCATAGCAATATTTAGCCACTCAGGCCTAAACATAGACAGATCATTATACCCATCACCAAATACAACAGCTTGATTCGGCTTCATTCCAAAGTGTTCAAGCATATTACGAATACCCAACGCCTTTTCCATAGGCTCATATAGAACACAGCCATCACCATAACGAATGAGCTTATGTGTCATATGCTCGATATCTTTCTCCTCTTCCTCTCCTTCCTTGAAAAACACATAAATCTTATAAAATTCTTCAACACTATGAAAGTCAAAATTAGGGTCTACAGTTGTTTTAAATACATCCCAATTTGGATGCCACTCTAAAATTTCCTTATACGGTGTAATACGACCGAGTTTATTACGGTCAGTTACGGCCCAAGGAATATTATGTGATTCTAAATACTCTAAATATTTAATACATGCATCACGATCCATACCTATCATGGATACCAATTCATTATTAACAGTGATACTGTGACCACCATCTGCTACGAAATCAGTAAGGCCTGCTTGCTCTGCGAAACGCTTAGCATCCACTTGAATACGACCAGTTGCTAAGGCTACACGGTGACCACGACGCTTTAACTCATCTAAACTGTATTGAGCACTTTCAGGGATTTTACCTTCAGGCCATACAGCTAAGGTATTATCGATATCGAAAAAGAAAAACTTCTGCTCCACAGGCCCTCCTAATCACGTCCACTCATCAGCTTAAACCGCTCTTTTTGTTTTACATCTGGATATTTTTCATGGTCCACATCACTCAAAAACATATCTAGTGGTCGTACATATAAGTCACGTTGATCATATAATTTTTGATATACCACGAACTGTTCACTCGTTTCCGAATGAGTTGCAACATCTAACACGTAATAGTACATGCCTTTAAAATGACGATATAAGCCACCCTTTACAATTTCTTGCATTTATAACCTCATCACATAACATACACAAATAGTTACAAACCATATTAATCAAGAGATTCCATATATTGAATAGCCTTAGTCAACATATCTGCTGTAATTTTATATGGAGATACATCAATATCATGAACAGATGTAGCCTTTTCAACAATTTGAGGAATATGCGATGCAGTAAGATCTAATTGTGAAAGTTTAGTAGGCCAACCTAATTCGCGATATACTGGCAACCACCGTTGTAACTCATCCATTTGTTGGTCAACGGTTAACAAAATAAGTAAGCCATAAGCTACTATTTCACCATGCAAATGATTTTCTTCTGTTTCTTTATTAGTAACACAGCCATAACATACAGCATGAGCCATGTTGCTATTATATGCCATAGGAACACAACCTGATACAACACCGGTAGTAAAGATAACAGTCATAGCAATGGTATCAAAGGCATCACTACGTTTATTAGCTTGACTATCTTTATAGGCTTGTATACCATGTGCTAAAATTGGTTCACTACACATAGAAGCTAGAGTAAGGCCTAACTGAGTATTATAGTCTTGCTCGCGATTGCGAGCAGAAAGATGAGTTTCATAGTGTTTTGCAATAGTATCTCCCATTCCTGCCCACAAGTAACGGCTTGGTGCTTCTACGAGAATATCAGCATCAATAAAGCAGTGCACAGGAGGATGATTTACAAAAGCTACGTCATCAAAAGTATGATCTGCCGTGTATACAGCTGCCACTTCTGACGTTGCCGCACAAGTAGATGCAATGGTTGGAATTGTAAAGAATGGTTTATCATCTAACTCTATAGCTACTACTTTTACTGTATCCATGGCCTTACCACCACCAACAGCAAACAAAAAGTCCGCATCTTTTACAGATGCCATTTGTGCAATTTCCTTGCCTCGAGCAAAAGTACATTCTCCACCAAAGTGGATAATATCTAGCACCTTAATCCCCGCTTTATCAAGCACTGGACGAATGTGTGGCAAAGCTTTAGAAAGAGCTGTTTCGCCACCGATGATAGCTACAGACTTGCCATATAATTTTGTAAACTTTGGAATAGCGTCAAATACATCATGACCTCCAAAACTATAACTAGGTAAACAATGAGTACTACGCATAAAATTTCCTTCCTTCTTTTATCATTTATATCCTTATTAATCCTTATTATAGAAACTTCTACACACAAAATCAATTTTATATGACAACAATCAAAACATAAAAAGGCTCTATACTCTCACAAAATGAAAGCATAGAGCCTTTATCTTTATTACTTATTATCGGAAGCAAGACCTTTATGGATAAGACCCACAACAAAGCCTAATACCGCAAAGCTTACCCAGCCCATACCGGCACTTTGGAATGGAATATATTGAGCAAAGAGCTGTTCCAAAGCTATAGGTGCAATACCTGCAGTCTCAAGACCAGTCATAAGAGCAGAGATCATTGTGAACGCTACAGTCCATGCATATACGCAACGACGACCACCGAACACATTATGAAGAAGCGCCAACAAAATAATTACGATAGTCAACGGATACAAGAGCATCAACACAGGGATTGCTGCACTGATGATTGTTTTCAAGCCAAACATACTAAGGCCAAAGGCCGCTAGAGAGAAAATTACTACATATAATTTGTAGCTAATCTTTGGTGTCAGCTTGTGGAAATACGTACCGCAAGAAGTGATAAGACCAATGCTTGTAGACAAGCAAGCTAGCAGAACGATGATAGCCAAGATAATTTGACCGAACTCACCAAACAAATAGTTAGCACTTACGGACAATACAGGAGCCCCTGTCTCGAACAAACCAAAACGTTCAACACTTGTAGCACCAATATTAGCGATAAATACATACACGATACCAAGAAGGCCTACTGCAATTGCCCCTACCTCCATTACTGTTTTTGTAATCACAGCACGAGAGGTAGCCCCACTAAGGCGTACAAAATCGATTACAAGAATAGCAAACACTACGGAAGCTAAGGCGTCCATTGTATTATAGCCATCTAGGAAGCCTTGTAATACAGCCGTTGGTGCATCACCATATGCCGGTTGTGGCACCGCATAACCACCAAGCGGAGTAATAAAGGATTTAACAATTAACAACAGAATTACAAGTAGTAAAGCTGGTGTCAAAATATTACCGATACGGTTAACAAGCTTTTGTGGACTAATAGATAACCACAAAGAAATACCAAAGAATAATGCCAAGAAAATTGGTTCCATATTCATGCTTAAACCTTCAGCAAAAGGTTTAATTGCGATTTCATAAGCTACAGTACCAGTACGCGGCGTCGCAAACATTGGACCAATACTCAAGTATAAAGAAATTGTGTACAACAAGCCATAAATCGGATGAACACGACTTGCAAGTTCTTCAACATCTTTACAGGAAGAGTAACCCATAGCTGCAACCCCTAAGAGTGGAAGGCCTACACCAGTTAATACGAAACCAAGCAATGCCCAACCGACATTATCACCAGCTTGTTGACCTAAGGCCGCTGGGAAGATCAAGTTCCCTGCCCCAAAGAATAGGGCAAATAACATCATGCCTATAGCCAGATAAGCACGGGTCGACAGATTGTCGTTACCATTCATAAATGTAACCCCCTTTAGGTTATATAAAAATAATATTACTATTATAATCTAAAGGGGCTAGGGTATACAAGAAAAATATCCTCACTATTCTATATCCGTATAATGTTATTCCCATAAGTAAAAGAATTTAATTTTTAAATATAGCTGTAAAAGCATGTGACATCACACATCTTATACATATTCGTTCATCATATGATAATAAACTATTATCTATGAAAAGTTTCTTATATGAACTTGCACATCATAGAAGGTACTACCCCACCCTTGATCTGTGGGACGAGCTGCGGTAAGCGCGTTGATTGCCACGTGAGGATCACTCGATTGAGATTGCCACCATACACCTAGTGTTACCAATGTCCCTCTCTGTACTTCATCGTCGTAGTATGCCTTAATTTTTACACTGCCACGATCGTTATAGATTTCTACCTCAGCACCATCGTTTATATTATACATTTTTGCATCTTCTGGATGGATGCGAAGTTTCATCAACTCAGGATCATTAAATTCTAATTCGCAGAAGCTAGAGTCCAAAATTCGAATATCATTACCATTTATAAGCCAAAACGGTGCATTATCACCATATGGAGGCATATACCGAATTAATGGTTCTACATCCTGCGGATTATATAATTCAATTTTTCCAGACGGTGTTTTGAAATCCATCTTATAACTTTCAGGTACCGTCATCTCCACAGGCTCACCGTTTAAAATCAACTCTTGGTCCCTCTTGGATATACGACTCGAAGTCCGCACAATTTGTTCAATAAGATCTTTTTCACTAAGGTCAAAAAAATCATCCTCCAACCCCATGCGTTTTGCTAACTCAGCAATAACTTGCCAGTTGGAACGAGATTCACCGATTGGCTCAATCAATTTGTAACCCGTTCCAATTGTGTAATGACCATAAGAATTATAAATATCATCATGCTCCACAGATGTTGTGGCTGGTAAAATAATATCAGCATACTTACAAGTATCCGTAAAGAAACGCTCATGTACCACAGTGAATAAGTCATCGCGCATCAACCCTCTACGTACAACATTCTGGTCAGGAGCTGTGATAGCCGGATTTGAAGAGAAGATATATAAACTATGAACTTTAGTTCCTTCAGGGTTTGTAAGCATTTCACCCAGTTTAATCATCGGCATCAATCGTTTAGCTGGCGCATGAACATGAGCCTGTTGCATCACTTCTTTACCAACAAATTTACTACCACTTGCACTCGATAGTAATCCTCCTCCAAGATGTTGCCACGCCCCAACCACTGCAGGTAAAGCATTAATAGCACGGCATGTCATAGCACCATTGCCATATCGAGATAGTCCACTGCCGAGACGGATAAACGGCGCTTTTGACTTTGCGTAAGCATGAGCAAACTCAGTCATACGCTCCACGGAAACACCGCAAATTTCAGACGCTTTCTCCGGCGTAAACTCAAGCAATACATCTTTTACTAGCTCATCGTAGCCTTGGACATGTTGCTTGATAAAATCTATATCTGCTAAGCCGTCACGATGAATGATATGGAGAATACCTAATACTAGTGCCCCATCACTTCCTGGTTTAACAATAATATGTTCATGAGCTTGGCTAAAAGTATAAGTTTTATGAGTGTCGATAATCCAAACGCGAGCACCCTTTTTTTTCGCAATGTTCACATCATGTAAAATATGAACATCTGTGGCTGTCGCATTTATGCCCCACAAGACGATACAGTCGCTATGCTGCGCCTCTTGTGGTTTGATCGCTAAGGTATCACCGTAAACAGAGCGGAACCCCGCTTGTTTAGCAGGAGAGCAAATACCTCGATCTTGGTCTGTAGCACCAATACGGCGAAAAAAATAATCTGCTGCAGGACTCTGAATAACCCCCATTGTTCCTGCATAAGAGTAACGCAAAATACTTTCACTGCCATAAGTATCAATAGTTTCTTTGAAATTATTGACAATTGCATCAAGGGCTTCATCCCAACTAATACGAGTGTACTGATCTTCACCAATCCCCTTTTTACCGACACGCTTCATAGGGTACTTCAAGCGCAACGGAGAATGGATTACTTTTTCATAATGTGCCATCTTAGGGCATAGCGTACCTCTTGTGAAAGCATGTGTTCTATCCCCTCGAACAGATATTACTTTATTATTATCGACTGATACAATGAGTCCGCATGCATCAGGACAATCGTAAGGGCATACAGATTTATATTCTTTCATGATAAGCACCTCGCTTATAAATTGTACAAACTATAGGATGTATATTTATATTATAGTATAGTATCGCTTGTATAAGTATAACCTTTTACACATCTTCTGATTCTAAGAGGTTTTAGAACTAATTATTTTTTGTATATCAATGCATTCGATTATCACATTACATTTATGACCTCATCACTTATTTTTATATGAGTAACTGAACATTTCAAGTTTTATCGATATCTATCTATTATCATTCTTTCCGACCCCCTAAACAGATATACTAATAAGTTCTATAAAAATACCAAAATTCTTCAAAAAAATCATGCAATCATTACTAAAAGTCATAACCATATAGTTTTAGGTATAATCAGACATTTTAATAGTGTCGTATAGATTATGTGACAAAAATCACCGGTACGTATGCATATTTAGTAATGTCGTTCAGACTGTAAGACTATTCAATCTCACTTGTTTCTGTGCTATACTGACAGTGTCATTTGAGAGGATATAGAACTCACAAGAAATCATTTTGAATTCATGGTTATCTAATGTGAAGTAGCTATATCAGGTACATATTTTCTGAAAAGAGGTTTTAACGATGGCAGACGCAAAAAACACTGTGTTATTCCCTTATGAAACACTAAAAAAATTGAGCATGGACGCTTTCCAAAAATTTGGTTTCTCCGAAAAAGAAGC